>NZ_WKZC01000003.1:0-220245 GCF_009679635.1 Finegoldia sp. BIOML-A4
CTAAAAATATCTCACATCCAACTTTAATTAAAAGACGAGATAAAATTTTAGAAAAACTAAAGAAATTTATAGAAGAACTATAAATTATGGTTACCAAAGAGGGCAAATTTTCCTTTATAAAGTGAAGGGGAATTTTGTCCTCTTTTATATAAAAAAGAAATTAATAGAAATTTGAACCTTGACAACTGAATAGACCATGACAGGACATTAACCATTTGTGGAGCTTTATAATTTCTTCGCCATGACATTTCTGCTGATAAGGATTTCGGTTTAAATAAATACTCTAGTTAAAAGAAGGATAAAAGAAAACGAGCGATAAAAAGAAATTATATATTCAGCCTAGGAAACTGATGCATTGAAGCAAATGGGGATAATGATACTTCTACAGTTGTTGCCGGCTCATCTTGAAAAGGGGCGGTGGTGAAATTCCAATGTCGTGACCTACACGCCTGTTAATGTCAAAAAACTTAAAAATATTGAAGATAAGGAGAAGATATTATGTGTGATGAACATAATATAAATACAGAAATGAAAACAGATAAAAAAGATAAACAGATGATAAATCAAATTGATGGTTGGAATATAGAAGTTAAATTTAATGAAAATGGATTTAGCTTAGAAAATTTAGTAGAGGAATACATCAAAGAAAAATTTTCTGTCTATTAGGGGCTGACAAAAAATATAAGGAGCGTTATAATATTTTTGTGGAAGCCTAACCTTGGTTCGATTTATTGTATGTAAATTGAATTAAAGGAGGCTTTTTTATGTTTAAAAACAATTTAGCAAAAGAAAATTTGGCAGTTATGTATTTAAGATTATCAAAAGAAGATGGCGAAAAAACAGAAAGTAACTCTATATCCAATCAAAGAGAAATTATAAACTCTTATGCAAGAAAAAATCAAATTACAATTGTCAAAGAGTATGTGGATGATGGATATTCAGGTGCAAATTTTGATCGTCCCAATTTTAAAGAAATGATAAAGGCTGCCTATGATAGAAAGTTCAATACAATTATTGTAAAGGACTTATCAAGATTCGGAAGAGATTATATAGAAGCTGGAAAATATATTCAAAGAATATTTCCGGAAAACGGTATAAGATTTATATCAGTAAATGACAATTACGATAGTAAAAGTGCAGATATAAACGATACACACCTTATACTTCCTATAAAAAACTTCATCAATGATAGTTATTGCCGAGATATTTCCAATAAGGTAAAAAGCTCTCAAAAGATAAAAAGAGAAAAAGGAGACTTTATCAGTGCTTTTGCACCTTATGGATATAAAAAGTCTGAGGAGAATAAGAACAAGTTAGTGATTGATAAAGAGATATCGGATATTGTCAAAAATATATTTGATATGAAACTCTTGGGATATTCCTCAAAGGCAATTGCAGATGAACTAAATCATTTAGGAGTTTTAACTCCAAGAAAATATAAAGAAAGTCAAGGATTTAAGTGTAATGGATTTCAAAATACAAAAGGTGGAAATTGGTCAGCAAAGACAGTAAATAGAATTATAGAAAATGAAGTATATATTGGAAATACCTTACAAGGAAAGAGTGTTACTTTAAGTTACAAAAATAAAAAGCAGATGGAAAAAGAGAAAGAAGAATGGATAAGAGTAGAAAATACCCATGAAGCAATTATAAGTAAAGAAGTTTTTACTATTGCAAATACTATGTTAAAAAGAGATTTGAATAATTCTCGTGGAAAGGACAAAATTGATATTTTTACAGGAATGCTTTTTTGTAAAGAATGTGGAAGTTCTTTGATTAGAAGGACTGTAAAGTATAAAAAAAGAGAAGAGATATTCTATATCTGTTCAAAGTACAACAAGGAAAAATCTTGCACAAGACACAGCATAAAAGAAGAAACCTTGATAAAAGCAGTATCTAAAGTAATGAAGTCCTACATTGAATTTAATGAAAATCTATATTCTAAAGTTCAGCGTATAGATATAAATAAAAATTTGAAAGACAATCAAATTCCTATACTAAAACGAGAAAAAGCGATGACAGAAGAACTCTTATCTTCTCTATACCTTGACCTAAAAGAGGATGTTATTAGTAAAGAAGAATATCAACTTTTTAGAAAAAACTATACAGAGAAATTGACTAAATTAGATGAAAGTATCGAGTATAGATTAAAAAAACAGGAAGATACTAAGGAGAAGATTGATAAAAATAAGAGTTGGATCATCGACATTAACAAGTATAAAAATTTATCGGAAATAGATAGATTGTCTGTTGTGATGCTCATTGATAAAATTTTTATTTCTGAAGATAAAACGATAGATGTTAGGTTTAATCATACTGAAGAATTGTCTTTACTTGAAGAAATGACAAAAATGGATAAGTCTGACATTAAAGCTAACACTATAAAAAAGAAAAGTATCGATAAAAGCAGGAAGTCAAAAACTATCCCCACTGTTATGAATAAAAGTCTTGTAAGTGCTGAAAGTGAGGTATGCTATGGCTAGAACAAAAAATAGGCATATATCACAATCAGAAACAGAAGTTGGAAAAGTGATTGAAAAAATATACATTGCCGGTATTTATGCTAGGTTATCACAGGAAAGAAAGGAAGCTTACAGGGATAAAAGTAATTCACTTGAAATGCAGGAAGAACTTTGTATAAATGCTGCAAACGAAAAAGATATAAAGATTTTAAGAGTGTACAAGGACTATGAGTATTCTGGAACAAATTTTAAAAGACCTGGATTTATTGAAATGATGGAAGATATCCGAACAGGCAGGATAAATTGTATCATAGTAAAAGATATGTCAAGGTTTGGTAGAGAGTATTTAGAAATCGCAAACTATATCGAAAAAGTATTTCCATTTTTGGGAGTTCGATTTATTTCCGTAAATGATAATCTGGATACTAAAGACGGTATAAAATCAGATCAGAGTTATGAAATAGCAATAAAAAATATCTTCAATGATTTATACGCAAAAGATATTTCAAAGAAAATAAAAGCCTCTAAAGAAATAAAAATGAAACAAGGGTCTTTTATAGGAGCGATGGCTCCGTATGGCTATAAGGTTGATAAAATTGATGGAAAAAGAGTTCTGGTGATGGACGAAAAGGCAGCAGATGTAGTAAGACTTATCTTTTATATGGCAAGTCAAGGTAAATCCAATATGCAAATAGCAAGAGAATTGACTAAAACATATACGACACCTGATGAATATAAAAGAACAGGTAAAATTTTTAAGGATAAAGAAGATACAAAACAATGGGATATTTCTTATATATCAAAAATGCTTTCTGATGAAGTATATATTGGGAATTTGATTCAAAGAGTATACTCAAATAGGCATGATCCAAGTAGGAAAAGTAAGTTTCGTGATAAAGAAGAGTGGATTATAACAGAGAACACCCATGAAGGTTTGATAGACAAAACTACATTTGAAAATATCAGAGATATAAAGGAGAAAAAACAAAACTATCTACCTTACCATTCACTGAAAAACATAATAAAAGACGGAAAAGAAAATGTTGGAGTAAAAATTCAAAGAGATCATAAAAAAGAAGGAAAGTATGACGACCTCATACAGTGCAGTGTTTGTGGCAGATATTTGAAAAAACAATATGGACCACGAGGACTGAAATATCATGATGAGATTTGCTATTGCTATTATTGTAAAGGTGGAGACAGATTAAACTTAGAAAAATCTCATGTAAGAATATACGAAACAGACCTAGATAAAATTTTAGTAGATACCTTAAAAAGACTGGTTTCAAGCTTTTATAAAAAGGATAAAAGATTACGACTAAAAATATATTTAGAAAATATAAGTGCTGAAAAGATAAATCAAGTTTCTCTAAAAACAGATGTAAATAATAAAAAGATTGCTTCTCTTAGGATCAATTTACAAGAACAATATGAAAACTATGTTAAAGGAGAGGTTCTTTTAAGTGATTTTAAAATAGAAAGTAAAAAAATAAATAATCAAATAAAAACCTTAAAAAATGAATTAAAAGTTTTTGATGAAAGAATAAGAAATATAAAAAAGAAAAAAAGAGAAATTATAGAATTTATAGATGTACTATTTTGCTGCTTGGATGCTAAAAGTATAGAAGTTGATAAAGAATTGGTCGATACATTAATTAGCCATATAGAAATATCAGAGTATAAGCAGGTTACCATATATTTTAAGTTTAAACTTGATAAAGATGTGGGAAAGCAGTTGGAGGTAGAGCATGAATAAGATAGCTATATATTTAAGACTTTCTGAAGAAGATTATCACAAAGTAGATGAAAGTGTAAGTATAGTAAATCAAAGAGATTATATAAAAAGCTACATTGAAAATGAAACCTCTTTAAAAAGTTGTGAAATAGAAGAATATGTAGATGATGGATATTCTGCTACTAATACAAATAGACCTTCCTTTTTAAGGCTTATTGAGGATATAAAGAGTGGTAAAGTGGGAACTATAATTGTAAAAGATATGTCTAGGTTTTCAAGAGATTATATTCTACTTGGGGATTATTTGAGCAATATATTTCCATTTTTAAAAATACGATTTATAGCTATCAATGATTGTTATGATTCCATAAACGAAAATGGAAATGGATTAGATATGGATACACAGTTTAAGACATTGTATTATGATTTATTCAGTAAGGAATTATCTGAAAAGGTAAGAAGTTCTATTAGGCAAATTAAATCGCAGGGGAAAAATATAAATTGGGCAGCACCTTTTGGATATATTAAAGATCCAAAAGATAAACATAGTATCATCATTGATGAAAAAACAGCTTTTATAGTTAAAGAAGCTTTTGATTTATTGCTAAAAGGATATTCGTGTATTCAAGTGGCTAATATATTTAATGAAAAAGGTTATATTACACGCTCTGAACGAAAAGAAGAACTGAAACTTTCTGATTATACTGGAAATTTAATTACTGGAAGTGAGGTAAAGAAAAGAGTTTGGACAAACGCAGCTATCTCACAGATTACAAGGAACGAACTATATACAGGAGATTATGTATATAATAAATTCAAAGAAACAAAAATAGGTGGAAGAAAAAGAATTTTACTTCCTGAAGAGGAGTGGAAAATACTTCCAAATACCCATGAAGCGATTATTTCAAGAGAAGTGTTTGATAAGGTTAAGAAAATAAAAGAAAAACGAAGTTTTGGGGGATATACAGGAAACAAAAATCGTTCTATTTTTTCTGATAAGATTTTTTGTAAAGAATGTGGTAGACATATGAGTTTACGATGTGACAGTAGACAAAAGAAGAATTCTGATAAAATATACAAGTATAAAAGTTATTATTGTAATTTATGTAAAGCTGAGAAAACACCAAACAATATCAAAGAGAAAGATATTATTGAACTTATAAAACCCAAATTAAAAGATTTTAAGATACAAAACACATTAAATGAAGAGAAAGTCATAGAACACAAGAATGTGAAAGAAGAGATTCTAAAGGAAATATCCATATTAAACAGTAATTTACAAATCATCTATGAAAACTATAAAAGGAAAAATATTTCAAAAGATGACTATTTAAAGGAAAAATCTTTTATCCAAGATAAAAAGATATTATTGGAGAGTAAGTTGGAAGAATTGAAGTCGGAGAATATTGATTCAAAGAAAGAAACGGATATTGTTATCTTAGATGAGGAAGGTTTGCTGAAAGTTTATGTGAAAAGTTTAATTGATAAAATAATCGTATCAAGAAGTGGAGAAATAGAAATTGTAGAAAAATAGATGAATAGCATTAAAAGTAACTCATAATCTCGCCAACTTTAATTTAAATACGCCAAAGTGAAAATAATGGCGAGAAAATTTGCGGAAATAAATAGAACTGTTTACTATGAGTTGATAGGGGAAAGATTTAGGAACAAACAAAAAAATGATATAATTATAGTTAAAATGAGATATTGTGAGGTGATTTTTGTGTCTAAAATAAATGTGGAAGGATCAGAAATTAGCATTATTGCCATAGATAATAGAGATTATATTTCTTTAACCGACATGGTTAGAAATGTTGAAAATGGTGTGGCACTGATAGAAAAATGGCTAAGGAATAAAAATACAATTGAATTTTTAGGAATATGGGAAGAAATGTATAATGCGAATTTTAATTCCACCGAATTCGAGGGAATTAAAAATGAAGCAGGTTTTAATCGTTTTATTTTATCGGTTAAACAATGGGTCAATAAGACGAATTCTATCGGAATTATTGCCAAAGCAGGAAGATATGGTGGAACATATGCACATAAAGACATAGCTTTTGAATTTGCGTCGTGGGTATCACCTTATTTTAAGCTCTATCTTATTAAAGAGTTTGAGCGCTTAAAAGAAGAAGAACAAAAACAATTAGGTTGGGATATCAAGAGGAATTTAGCTAAGATAAATTACAAAATTCATACAGATGCAATTAAGAATAATCTTGTCCCTGAAAAATTATCAAAGGAAAGAATAAACTATATCTATGCAAGTGAAGCAGATATATTAAATGTAGCTTTGTTTGGAATGACAGCAAAAGAATGGCGTGAAAGTAATCCGGAGTTAAAAGGAAATATGAGAGACTATGCTGATATATCACAATTAGTGTGTTTATCAAATCTTGAGAACTTAAATGCTGTTTTTATAAATGAGGGAATGGATGCAACTGAAAGGATAGAAAAATTAAATGCAATTGCTATTGAACAAATGAGGATTCTAACAGAAAGTGAACGTATAAAAAAGTTAAAATAAAAGTTTTGTTTATAAATTAGGCGATAGAAATATCGTCTAATTTTATGTAACAATTGCTTGACATTGTAGGGCAAATCAACTATATTCAAGATTTTGCAAAAACAAGAAATAGCAACCGAAGGAGAAGTTCAGCTTAACAATAAAAATATTTTGAATATTACAGATAGCACATATTATTCTAAAATCGGATTTGCAACACAAGACACTGGAATATTCACAGCTAGTATCAAAGACAACATATCCTTGTTTGACAACAAACCTGTAGATAAAACAATCATTGAACAATTGGGATTAAATACTTTGATTAATTCCAAACCAAAAGGAATTGACACTGTAATTTCCAGTGAAGACAAATCTATCTCAGGTGGAGAAAAACAACGAATTGCCATTGCAAGACTACTAAATGAAGACTTTGACTGTATTTTATTAGACGAATCAACATCCTCATTGGATAAACACAGTGTAGATATTGTTGAAGAATGCATACTTTCGAAAAAAGATTTGACAGTAATTGCAATTACACATCATTTGACAAGTAAAGCAATTGAAATGAGCGATTGTATTTTAAAATTAGAAGACGGGAAATTAGTACCAGTTACAATGTAAACTAAAAGAGGTTAATAATATGGGAACTAAAAACACTTATAACAACTATCAATTTTATGAAACACCAGCATTGACTAAATATTTGGAAGAACAATCAATAAAAGGCTATAGTTTTTGTGGCGCAGTGGGAAGTTTTTTGGATATACTGAAGTTTCGCTATGATGAAAACAAAGCCCCACAATCTTATTGTGTCTTACGTAAGCGTTTTGACAAACATATCGATGAAAAAATACAAATCATGAAAACTAATTCTCAGATGATTTATGAAAATAATGTGTATGTTGTATTTTCGAATCAAACAGATAATGAGTTTAAGAATTTGGAACAAATACTGAAAAAACAAGATGATTTGCAAGCAGTTTCCATCAAAAAATCCATATCATTCATTGCAGTATTATTGGTGATTTCTCTGATTAGTTTGGTGATAAATATTTTATTTACGCAAGAAGAGAATTTGCAGTTAAGAAATTTGAATGTGGGAGTTTGTATTTCTCTAATTATTAATTTCTTGATTTATTTTATTGGAGATTTGCACGATTATTTTTCGGGAAAAGCAGTAATAACAGACGGGAAGCTAATATTTAATAACCGCACCAAATTAAAATATACGCTATTTCGATTTGGAGATGTACTTAAATTCGCAATATTATTGGTAAGTATATTTCTTAGCATAAAAGTTGTGCTACAAACAAGTGATCCTGCGGTTACAGTTAATGTTTTAAAAATGTGGTCGATATTTTGTATTGTGGGATTTGGTTCAAGGATAAAATTCCAAAAATCATATATCGCATTGCTTTTTATCGAAGTATTTCTAATAACACTTGGAGCGTTGTAGAAAACAAAAACTAATTTCTATGTAAAAAATTGCACGATTAATCTCGTGCTTTTTTTATTGCTAACATGTAGCAGGAAATTGTTTTTTTAGGATATAATATATAATGATATTGAAAGTATAAACATGGAGCGAATTATGATAGAGATAAACAACTTGAAAAAAGATTATGAAATAATTAAGAGAAAAAGTTTATTAAACAAAGAAAGAACTATCGTGAATGCAGTGAAGAAGATTTCTTTTAAAATTGAAGATGGAGAAAGGGTCGGACTCATTGGGCTTAATGGAGCTGGCAAGACTACTACGATTAAAATGATGACTGGAATTTTGTATCCAACGGATGGTTTTATAAAAGTGAATGGATTCACTCCGTCTGATAGGAAAAAGGAATTCTTGAATGAGATCGGAGTATCAATGGGACAACGTTCGTGTATGTTTTACGATATTGATGTGATAGAATCTTTCAAGTATTTCAAAGAAGTTTATGAAATTTCAGATGAGGATTTTGAGGAAAGACTACAAGAATTTGATAAAGTTCTTGGACTTTCACAACTTTTACATACTCCTGTAAGAAAATTGTCTTTCGGTCAGAGAATGAAGTGTGAATTGGCAGTGAGCATTATTCATTTGCCGCGAACGATATTTTTGGATGAGCCTACTATTGGTCTTGATGTTGTGGTTCAAGAAAATATATTTGAGTTTTTGAATATGATAAACCAAAAATACAATTCTACGATCATATTGACCACACATGAGATAGAAAATATAGATAAATTTTGCCCTAGAATTATAGTATTAAATCATGGAGAAGTGATTTACGATGGAAGGTGTAATAAATTTTTGGATAGGGATAAGTACAGAAAACTAACTGTATCTTCAAAATACGTTAATTATTTGAAGGATTTTAATCCAGAAATCGACAATGAGAAGGCGACAGCTTTATTGACAATCGATCAGTTAAATAGTGTAGATATTTCACAATTTTCTAAGTCCGAATTCACCATCGAAGAATTGAGTTTGGAAGATGTTTTGAAGACTAAATTGAGGGGTGAATGATGAAATTATTTGCTTGTTCTCTAAGAATTGCTTTGAAAAAGATGCTTGCTTATCCAAATGAAATAATCATGATATTTTTTCACAGCCTTTTCCAATTATTGTCGACGATTTTGTTTTGGGTTGTGTTATTTGACAATGTAGATTCTTTTGGATACGACAAATCTTTTATATATTTGTTGGCAATGGTCGGGATGTTATCGTCGGCTATTGAAGAAATGTTTTTCGGACTCAGAGATTTTGAGTGGTTGGTGCGTGACGGAAGTTTGGATAGGTATTTGTATCGCCCTCAAAATACTTTGTTTATGATAATGATAGAAAATATTCCACTTGTTGCATTTATTGAACAACTAGTGCTTGGAATTGTCGGAATAATTTTGGTAGTAGTGAAGTTTGATATCGCGATTTCTTTTGTAGCTGTATTAAAGATGATAATTCTTTTAATAATAGGGAACATTTATTATCAAACGATTTATGCGACTATAACTATGCTGAGTTTAAGATTTGAAAAAATATCGACATTAAGGGATTTGATTTTCAATTTTAATTTTTCAAAAAATTATCCTACTACAATTTTCCCGGATTTTTTGAGAAAATTTCTGACTTATGTAGTTCCTGTTTCTTTGATAGCATTTGTTCCAACACTAGCTTTAAGCGGAAAACCTACTAGACATTTTCCTCTAATATTAATTTTTTTAGCAGTGAGCTTGATGATTTTATACATTGTGTACAATCGTGGACTTAGAAGATATTCTTCAAATGGAGGTTAGAATGAAAAAATACTTGCAGTCTTTGAAAATAGAATACCTAAATTCAAAAGAATACTTTATTTCTTTTGTTTCCTCCATATTTTATATACCAATTACAATAATTGTTTATTATTTTTTGTGGAAATTCATAATGAAAGAACAAGCTGATATTGCTGGAATGAATTTTGATGATGTGATTGCGTATTTCATGACGATTTTGGTAGTAAAAAATTCAATATCAAATACAATGGCTGAAACTTATTACATATTTCAAGATATAAATTCGGGAAATATTGATACTCTGATAACTAAGCCAATTTATTATCCTCTTTCTAGATTTTGCATATCTATAGGAAGAGTTGTAATATCAATGCCTTTGGGGATAGTTTTTTGGATAGCAGTTCAGTTGTATTTCAATAAGTTTTCATTTGCATCGCTTGGTTATTTTATAATATCCTTGTTTCTAGGATTTTGTTTGATGTTTCAAGTGTTATGCATTTTAGGATTACTAACATTTTGGTTAAAATCTGTACTTAGTCTCAGAGATATTTTCTGGTATATTCTGGCAATATTTTCAGGAGAAGTAGTTCCTTTAGCGTTTTTCTCCGGAAAATTTGAAATGATAAAACACAATCCTCTTGCAGGAATTTATTACATTCCTGCAAACATAATTAACTCAAACAATATGAAGGCTTTGATTTTGGAACAAGTAATTTACATCGTGATTTTTTCCATAATAATTTATTTTATGTGGAGAAGAGGAATAAAACATTACGAATCACAAGGCGGGTAAATATGATTTTGATATTAAATAATATATATGATAGGATTAAATTAGCAATGGATGTGAGTTTATTTATGTTTACAGTATTAAGAGAAGGTGGCAGTGGCGGAGAAGATAAATGCCCAAGAAGAGCTTAAATATTGAATTGTAAAAAAGAGAAAGCAAAAATGAGCGAATATTCTTAAAGTTGGTTTTATATCTAATTTTTGAGAATCAGTTCAAAATGTTTCCTTTTTTTATAATAAATGAAAAGGTTTAAAATAAATTGTAATTATGAATCTATAAATTATTTGAATAAATTATATTTTTTGTTTGAATTGTCAAATGAATTTGGTGTTTACATAGAAAACCCATTGGGGGTGATAAATAATGTTGAAATTAAAAAGATATGTTTCAAATAAAAGCCTTGCCATTTATTGTTTGATAAATGGTCTATTAAAAATTTTGTTTTTAGTATCTCCACTTGTTGCAAAAAAGTTTATAGATAATGCAATGAATAAAAATTTTAATAATATGTTGATTTTTGGACTGATAGATGTTTTCTTATTTGTATTAACTCAGGTTGTATCTTATATATTTGATATTTTCAGTAAAAAAGTAGAAACATCAGCAATATCTAATATTTTCAAAGAGGTAAATGAAAATTTGGATACATATAGAGTAAAAGAACATTCAATTAATAGAGATAGGATTAATCAAGAAATAACAAATAATCTTACATTAATAAAAGGCTTTATTGTAGATATACCTGTTAGTATTGTATTTTCTATTATTACTATGATAGCAATATTTTTAATAATGTTAAAATTGTCTATTAGCTTAGCATTAGTTATGATAATTGTAGTCCCAGTAGGTGCATATATATCATATAAATTAGGTTATTTGATTTCAGATTATTCGGAAAAGGATTTAACGAATAATAGAGATATTAAGGGATATCTGCTAGATAAATATTCTATTACAAAGTCAGAAAGACTTTTAAAAAAAAAGCAGATGTTTGATATAAAAATTTTATTAGAAAATTATGAAAATACCTTAAATAAAAAATATAAATTAGAATCTCTTGTAAATAATATGATGATTTATTTTGTTTTAAATGGTGTAATAATTTCTATGTATTTGATTTCTGGATATTATGTGTATAGAAATATGATTACAATAGGTACTTTTTATGCTACACAACTTTATGTGTCTAGATTTTGGACACCAGTAGAATATTTGTTTGACATAAGAAATCAATATTTAACAGCAAAGCCAGCAATAAATAGTTTTTTGAATTTTATGGAAGTAAAAAAAACAAGATACAATTATGATATTATAAAAGAAATAGAATTGGTGAATTTTGAATGTTTGAGTAATAAAGGGAAAGTATTAAATGAAAAAATTTCTATGAAATTTGATAATAAAAATATAAATATAATTTCTGGAGATAATGGTGTAGGAAAAACAACTGTGATAGAATCTATTTTGAATTATACTGATAGATACAATGGAGATATATTAATAAATGGAAGAATATTAAAAGAGAGCTACTATGATATGGTGTACATATCATCTGATTATAATATATCTAATTTTGGATTGTTATCTGATAAAATAAATTTTTCTTCTGGACAAAAGAAAAAAGCACAAATAGAGTTAGCATTAAATACGGATAAGAGTGTTTATATAATAGATGAACCTACTAATTTTTTAGATGAAGAAAATAAAATCAAAATAGCGAATATGATAAATGAGTTGTATTTTAAAAAGAAAATAGTGATTTTGATTACGCATGATAGCGAAATTATTAATATGATAAAAAATAAAAAAATGTATTTTTTAAAAAAATCTGCATGAGATTATACTCGTGCAGATTTTTCATTTATTAGCATTCTTTGTTTTCTTCTATTGTTTAAAAAGTTAATCAATGCTCCGCTGAATATCAATACATATCCGATTATACTTAAATAATCAGGGATTTGATGCAAGAATAAAAATCCGAACAATCCTGTAAAAATTATCGTCGAATAATCAAACACTGAAATTTCAGATGCAGGAGCGAATTTGTAAGCTAATGTTATTCCAAATTGTCCGATAAGGGCTGCAAGTCCAACGCCGATAAGAGCAAGGATTGATGATGTTCCCATTGGAACAAAATTAAATATCATAAAAGGAATACATACTATACACGAAAATCCAGAGAAAAACGCAACGATAAACGAACTATTAACTCCTAGAGTGTTCAATTTTCTAACGCAAGTGTAAGCTCCGCCTGCGCAAATTCCACCCAAAATTCCTATTAAATATGGAAGGATTTCTTGGATTTGTAGTGTAGGTTTTACGACGAATAAAACCCCTACAAATGCTATCAAAATCGAAATTATGTGTTCCTTTCTCAAATCTTCTTTTAGGAAAATCCAAGACAAAATCAAAGTCGCAAATGGAGCTAGTTTGTTGAGAACTGATGCATCAGAAATAAACAAATGATCCAACGCATAATAATTACAAAAAATTCCTGCAGTACCCAAACTTGCTCTCAAAATCAAAGTTTTCCATGGGATTGACTTAATATCGTGAAGTTCTTTTACTTCTTCTTTTTTATTTGATTTCAATAAAAGCGCGAATGCCACCAAAAAAGCAATCAAATTTCTGAAAAAACTTTTTTGAATAGTTGGCAAATCTCCAGCAAGTGGTATGAATAAATTCATAAGAGCAAATCCAAATGCTGATAATAATATTGCTATAATACCTTTAGTTCTATTATTCATTTATTACCTCCGTATTAATAAATGATATCATAAAACAATGTAGATTTGAAATTTATTCTATTTCGCAAGATTTTATTAGGTGGTATAATCAAAAAAGAGAGGAATTTGTGATTATGAAAACTAAAGCGAAAAAATATTTTATTTATTCAAGTTTGTTTTATGTATTTATTTTTGTGCTTGATTTTTTAGTGTCTGTAATTACATCAAATTTTGCAGACGAATTTGTAAAACTAAATACAGTAGAATTTCAAAATACAATAAAAACTATGTTAATTATAATATTAGTATTTGGTGTGAAATTTTTATTAGAAAAACTGATACCTTATAAATTAGAATTAATAAAACATCAATTAAAATTTCAGTTTAAAAACAATATACTAAAAGATATTTACAATTTACGAAAAGAATTGTTATTCGAATTGTCAGGAGAGCAAGTTTTGCAAATTGTAGATAAGGATAGCGAAATCGTAGCAAGTTTTAGGTATGAATATTTGGTAGAATTTTTTTCTTCATTATTTATTTTTGCGATGGTACTTGTTTCATTTTTGGTTTTAAGTTATAAGGTGACTTTTATTTTTGTTTTATTAGCTATTTTGCAAGTAATACCGCCAATAATTACTAAAAATAGCTTATATAAGATTTACATGGATACTAGAAAAATAGAACAAGATACTACTAACTGGATTATTTCAGCATCAGAAGGAAGAGATGTTTTGAAAACTTTTAATGCGACTGATTGGTATTTTAAAAATAAAAGGAATTTAGATGAACTGAATGTAAATGCTGGTACTAAGGCTGAAATTGCATTTGCACTTGAAAATGCGATGTATTCTCTGTTAGATTTGATTTTAAAAATAGTTAGTTATGCAATTATTGGTATGGCAATCTATAATCAGGAAATTACCATTGCTGATTCGGTGTTTATGATTATGTTACTGAGTACGTTTTATTCCAATTTTGAGAATATAACAAAATATATTTCGAAGGTTCAAGAATTCAATGTATCAAAAACTAGAATAAATAATATTTTAAATAAAGATATTAATAGTAACGATGTAACAGTTTCAGATACTGATTCTCTAATAGATTTAAAAATTGAAGATTTAGATTTTTGTCAAAATTTAAATGGAACAAATTTTAAATTAGAAAAAGGAGATAAAATTCTAATTTCTGGGAGTAATGGCAAAGGAAAAACAACAATTTTCAATTTGATTTTAGGACTTTTACACTCAAATAGCAAATTGGTTATTAGAGATATTCCAGAAAGACTTATAAGTTATTTAAATCAAAATGATTTATGTATTTCTTTTACAATGAGAGAGATTATGGGTATGCTTGAAGGAAAAGAATACGCTAAAAAAGTCCAAGAACTCTGCAATTATTTTGGGATTAAGGAGCTTGAATGGAGTAAATACTTAGATGAATTATCAGGTGGAGAAAGGAAAAAATTTGCATTAGCAGTTTGTCTGGCATCTGATAAGAATATACTTTTGTTAGATGAACCGACAAATCATTTAGATGATAAATCAGTGGAAAAACTAATCGGTGTTTTAAGATCTGATTCACGAGAAATGATTGTAATTAGTCATGATGAAAGGTTAAATAAAATATGCAATAAAACTTTAGATTTAGATAGCGGTGATAATTATGTATAAGGATTTATTCAAGTCTATGAGACTTGGCGCAATAGTAGGCCTGATTAGCAATATAATTCAAGATGTGTCAGCAGTTTTCATAGCGACTGTTTTGGGAACTTTTACATCTGCAGTATTGAATTCAGATATAAAAATGATGAAATCTTCAATATATAAGTTGCTCATTGCTATTTTGATTACTGTAGTTTTGATACCTATTTTTCAGATTTTATCAAATAAAATTATCCTGAAAAATAGTTTTACTCACGAAAATTTGCTAATAGACAAATACTTAAAATTTGATGAAAGTATTTTAAGAGATATAAAATCTTATAAATTTGACAATATTATAGAAAAAGAAGCAACTATGCTTAGATTGTATTTTATATGGGCATTTCAAAATATTTCAGAAGCTTTAATAATAGTTTTAATTTTGATAATAAGCTTGAAAGAATTACCAATTTATTATTTCATATTCATAGTTGCTATGGGATTTTTAAGATTTGTATCATTTACTACTTTTAAGAATGAAGTTTCTGAATATACAAGAGATAAATTTACATTTAAAGAAAATGAAAGAAAAATATTATTTTCTTGCTCTTTTGAAAAAGATTGGTTGAAATTTAATAATTTGTACACAAAATTCATACAGGTATACAAAGAATTATTTGATGAATTTGTGAAAGATAAAGTAGCAAGAGGAGAAATGTATACAAAAACTCAAAACGCAGTAAGAAATTTAGCAGATGGATTGTTTTTAATACTAGTAGTGGGATTTGGAATTATTCTATGTTCCAAGCAAATTATAGGAATCAATTCAATAATAAAAGTTTTAGCTATGTCTGTTGTTATCAATAAATTTTTCGATTGTGTGAAAAAGTCCGTGGACTCATTTATTCAATTAAAAAGTTTAAAAGTTAATGTTGGAAAATTTTATTCACATATTTCTCAAAAGAAGAATTTTGATAATAAAACAAATCATATTGAAATTATTGCTGAAAATCTAAGTTACACGGTAAATGATAAAAACATTTTAAAACCTGTAAATTTTAACATAAAAAAAGGAGATAAAGTTAAAATATCTGGAGAAAATGGAACTGGAAAAACAACTTTAATTAAAATTTTAAGTAACATTTATACCGATTATAATGGAAATATTAGTATTAACAACACAGAGTTAAATAATGCGAAGAATATCAACATAAATTATTTTTGTCAAAACTCTTATGTTTTTCCAACTACTGTGAAAGAGAATATTTTCCTTGGAAAGGATAAAATAGATACTGTATTCACAGATAATAAGTTACTAATGAAAACAAATGTGAATGGTCTATCTGGTGGGGAAAAACACAAAATAACTTTAGATAGAGCGCTAATAGGAAACTCAAATATATTTATATTTGACGAACCACTCAATCACTTGGATAGCGAATCAACCGAAAAATTTCTGAAAGTTTTTGATGAAATTGAAGGAATAGTTATTTTTGTCGACCATAAAAATATAATTAAAAACTACAATAAAGAAATAATATTATCTCACTAAAAAATCTGCCTGTTTCAAGGCAGATTTTAGTTTTAATATGCGTTATTGTAAATTGTTTCGATGTCTGATGTTGACAAATCTGAGTAGCTTGTTTTATATGCGGCTGTGTTTTCAGCCATTTCTTTGATTTTGTCTTTTGGAATGTCAAGTTCACGAAGTGTAGTTGGAGCTCCGATTTCTTTGAAGAAGTTTTGTAGTGCTTCGATTGATTCTAGTGCTAATTCTTCATCTGTTTTTCCTTCTGGATCTATATTCCACACGTTGATTGCAAAGCTTCTGAATTTTTTCAAATGATTTTTGTAGACAAATTTCAAATAATTTGGATGAACTACTGCAAGTCCCATCCCGTGAGTTACATCAAAATATGCGGATAATGTGTGTTCCAATTTGTGGCTTAACCAATCTGAGCTTTTACCAGTGGCAGTAAGTCCGTTGATTGCAAGTGTACTTACCCACATTAGATTGCTTCTAGCTTGGTAATCTTCAGGATTTTTGAGAGCTACTTTGATACTGTCGATTACAGTTTTCATCAAGCTTTCTGATATATTATCTGTTGTGTTTTCGTAATCTGGTTCTGAAAAATATTCTTCCATTATGTGGCTGAACATATCGCAAGTTCCACTGATTAATTGATATTTTGGAAGTGAATATGTGTATGTTGGGTCGATTATTGAAAATACTGGATACAATAATCTGTGCCCGTAGCCGTATTTTTTCTTTCTTTCGATATTTGAAATTACACAACTACCGTCCATTTCACTACCAGTTCCAGCCATTGTAATTACTGTTCCAAGTTTGATAGCGTCTGTTGGTTTGTTTTTTTCTTCGAAGAAATAATCCCAGAAATCTTCATTAGTTTTTGCACCCATTGCGATAGCTTTTGAGCAGTCCAATGTAGATCCGCCTCCGACAGCCAGTATAAAATCAATGTCATTTTCTTTGCAGATTTTAATTCCTTCATAAACTTTGTCAGTTCTTGGGTTTGGAGTGATTCCAGAAAGTTCAAAAACTTCTTTGCCTTTCAAATTTTCCATAACATCATCGTAGACTCCGTTTTTCTTGATGCTTCCTCCACCATAAGTTACTAAAATTTTATTGTAATCTTTTAATTCTTCTTTTAGGTTTGTAACTTGACCTTTACCAAAATGTACTCTTACAGGATTGTAAAATGTAAAATTGTTCATAATGCCCCCTTGTTTTATTTTAAAATTTCTCTTATTTTAATATATATCCGATATTTGATTATTTAAAACAAAAAGCAGCGTAAAATTTGCGCCGCTTAATTCATTTCTTGTATTTTTTTGTAAACTATATCTTTGATTTCAGTTGAATCGAAAATCGTCGTGTCAATTTTTTTGATGTTTTGTAAATTATCGGGAATAGGCGATTTTATAAAAGAGTTTAACTTTTCCAAAGCCATATTTATATCCAAATCTTCATTGTACCCGAATGATTTCAACACATTTTCCGTAGAAGAATATGGTGATGTTGTAGCCATAATTATTGAAGGAGTGTAGTCATAAGAATCGATGACATATTTGTCGTAGGCAAGAGAAGCCATTGCAGTTTGAGGGGATAATGGATACTGACATTCCAAGAATAATCTCAAAATTTTCTGACTGACTTCATCACTTGTCATGCTGTAAGTTTCAATACAACTCAATTTTTGTAGTTCTTCAGGATACAAAGTGAATTTATTTTTCTCTCTAAAATCGGTGTAAATCTCTCTTATTCTATCTTGATTATTTATCAAATGATGTAGTAATCTTTCGATATTCGCCAAGACCAATCTTTCAAATGATGTGGATTCTTCACCGAAAACTTCGTCATAGACAAATTCTCCCGTATCCAAGAATTTTTTGAAAGACAATGGACTTTTTGTCGCACAAATTATTTTATTAATAGGAAGTCCCATTCTTTTTGCATAGAAACAAGCCATTATATTGCCGAAATTTTCCGTAGGAATACTTACGTTGATTCTTTTTCCAGCTTCTATCTCTCCGTATTTTACCATTGTCACATAACTGTAAAAATAATAAATAACTTGAGTGAGAACTCTGATTATATTCAAAGAATTGCACGTAGAAATCACCGATTCTTTTTGTGCAATCAAATTTTTGATATCAGAATCATTTATCAAACTATCCACTAATTTTTTACATTCATAAAAATCACCATCTACGCCAATTGCACAGACATTATCGGAAAGTGTGGATAATAATTTTGATTTTTCGATATCTGAGATATTATTTGGATAAAACACGAAAACTTTTGTGTTCATCTTTTTAAAATTCTCAATCGTAGACACAGAGATATCCGTGGAAGCTGTGAACAGGTATAAGTTTTTCACATCTTCATTATTATTCAAATTAATATCTATAAATTTAGAGATAATACTCAATGACAAGTCCCTATAAGACAGACTTTTGTTGTTGAAAAGTTCGACGTAGCATCTATCATTTGTTTTTCTCAAAAAAACATTAGGCTCATCTCCATCGTAAGCGTTATTTACAATGCTTGATATTGAATCTTCGTCAATATCAGTTAAAAAATGCTTCAAAATATATATAGCAAGTTCGTTATATGTCATATCTCTAAGCACATCAATATCGTACAAATTATCTAAATTCAAAGGAACGTAAATATCATCATTTATACAATTGAAGATTACTTCTTGAGAATCGATAGTTATTGAATTATCCCTAGTGCTAATAAATTTCATATTTCCTCCTAATATTATTCTAATTATATCATTTTATGAGATTTAAGTTAATCTTTTTAAATTTCGATAAAATTTGAGTAAAAAATGCCGAAAATATAACGAGAAGCTTATAACCATTGTTTATTTTTTTTTGAAGAGTATAATAATAGTAAAGCGTTTTCTAATCAATAGAATTGATTGTAGCTTTGGGTAAGAATTATAAAATTGAAGGAGAGAGGGCATTATGATAAAAGTAATTCTTAAAAAGAACATCAAGTTTATAGCAGTATCTTTGATTATGAGTTTAATTATGGTTGTGGCGACGTTGTCCGTACCATTTTTAAGTAATAAAATTTTCAGAGATATTACCAACATTCAAAGAAGTGATTTGTTCTTATTGTTTGGTATAATGGTGTTAAATTATTTTATTCAAATAGGGCTGATTTTGTTAAAAGAAAAAGTAGCGGTGAATGTGAATTCAGAAAACATGGATAATTTTATGAAAGATTTATTTCATGTGAAATACGACACTATGATTAATTTGGGAAACAATTCACTGATTACGAAGATTTCTAAGTTGACTAATTCTATTTACAGTTTTTTGATTGATGATGTAAATACAATGGTTAGTTCTATTTTGATAATTATTGGAGCTTTGATTTTTGTTTCAATTCAAAATATTTATTATGGTTTGATTTTACTGGCGATAATACCATTTACGTTTTTTGGATTTAAATTAATCAATAAGAAATTATCTGAAAAATGCGTATCACTATCTGCAATTACTTCCAAAAACTACCAAGATTTTAACAATATTTACAGCAATCCAGATTTTTTGAAACAATACTCCAAGTTTGATGGTTTTGATAATCTTATCAACAAGAAAATCGTGGAAATTTTTGAAGCACACAAAAGCGTTAATCAATTCGCAGGTGCAGCAAGCAGTAGTATTAGAATGTTTAACGAGCTTGTGCAAAACGCTTTGTTGATATGGATAAGTTATAATGTTACGATTGGAAATGCTAAGTTATACTCAATTGTGGTGTTTACTTTGGTAATCAATGTATTCTTCGATTCGTTGTATTCATTAAATGGAGTAAACATCGATTTAACGAATTTGAAGGTTGACTCTGGTTTTTATAAGGAAAATATTTTAGATAATTTGGAAAATAAAAATGATGTTGCAATTGAAAACACGATTAGCAAAGTGAAGTTTGAAAATCCTGTTGTGAAAATATTGGACACTGAGTTCAAATTTGATATTAATGAAGAATTTTATCCTTCAGATATCGTATACATAGACGCAAAAAGTGGTGCGGGTAAAAGTACACTTCTACGTTCGCTGTTGAATATCAGAGATGTCGATGGAATATCTATTAACGAAAAGTCCGTCAATTCATTATCTTTGGATGAATTAAGAGAAAAAGTCGCATACGTTCCACAAAATCCACTTATCATTCCTGCAAGTTTGAGGGAAAATATTTTGGTGGATACAGTCAAAGACAAATCTATCGATGAAAAAATATTGTCTATGGATGTTTTGAAGCCTGTGTTGAAGAATAAAAACTTGGATTCAGAAATTTTGGCAAATGGAGAAAACTTATCGGGAGGAGAAAAACAAAGAGTATCCATCGTTAGAAGTCTTATGAGAGATGCAGATGTTTATATTTTTGATGAAATAACTAGCAACTTGGATTCAGAATCACAGGAAGATTTCTTCTCGAATTTTATTAAAGATATCGACAATAAAATCGTGTTCATTATAAGTCATGATAAAAAAGTACAAAAATATTGCAACAAAACAATGCAAGTAAAATAAGAAACGAGCTGATTTAATTCAGCTCGTTTTTAATATGTGATTCTGTCTAATATTTTATTGATTTTCGCAAGAACAATTCCATAATTGGTCATTGGTATGTTGTGCGATTTTGCGAAATTCGTTTTGCTTTGCATGTACATTTTGTTTTGCATACAGCCACCACAATGAATTATCAAATCGTATTTGCAAGCTACGTTGAAGAAATCATCTCCTCTCACGAAATCAATTGTAACATTTGGATTGATTTTACGAATTAAAGATGGAATTTTGACTCTTCCGATGTCTTCTTCTTTTGGTGAGTGAGTACAAGCTTCTGTTATCAATATTTTCACATCATCTGTCAAATTATCAAGCACTGATACTGATTGGATAAAATAATTGAGGTCGCCTTTGTTTTTTGCGAAAAGTATTGAAAATGATGTTAGTTTTATATTTTTGTCCAAAATTTTGTCTACTTCTTTGAAAACTTTTGAATCTGTGATTACAAGGTCTGGATTTGTCATCATTTGTAGCGATTGTTCTAAAGTTTCTAGTCCTGTGCTTAAAACCAAGCATTCCTTCTCCAAAAGCTCTTTCATTATTTGAGATTGGGGAAGGATTAATCTTCCTGTTGGGCTGCTTTTGTCTTGTGGCATTACTAAAAGAATTTCGTTGTGATTATTCACCAATCCATCTGTTATTGATGATGATTTGGGAATTAAATTTTCTGAAATCCTTTTTAATAATAAGTCGACATTTTTTCCAGTTAGTGCATTTACAGATAAAATTTCAGAGTCTTCTGGTTTAATTATTGCAGGCGATTTGTTGTTAAAAACTTTAATTATTTTGACGTTTGTATCGGTTTCAAAATCAATTTGAGTTTTGTTCATATCGTCTGTCACATAAATTATCAAATCAGCGGACTTGATTTCATTGAGAGTTTTTGATTTTCTGTCTTCTCCAAGAAAAGTATCGTCATTAAGTCCTGCAGTATCTACAATCGTACAAGCGCCAACGCCTTCTATTTCTATGGTTTTCTTCACGGTATCTGTGGTAGTTCCTTTGATGTCGGATGTAATCGAAACATTTTGTTTGCAAATTTTGTTGATTAAAGTGGACTTTCCAACGTTGGTATCGCCGACGATTACGATTCTGTTTTTCATTGATTTGTGAGCGCTAGAACCTGAAATCTCTGTTGCCATTTTCTATTTCCTGTAAATATTCTTTAGTTTTTTCGCGGACTTTTTCATTTGGAATATTTGCTAATTCTTTTTGGATTATTTCTTCGCCTTTTTTCTTCGTTTCATCACTGGCATAATCCATCAAGTATTCCTTCAATGTTAGTAGTGCATTTGGACCGCAAACATTGAGGATTTGTTTTGATTTACAAAGTGACATGAATCGGTCGCCAGTTCTTCCTTCTCTGTAACAAGCTGTACAAAAACTTGGAATGTGTCCCATATCCAACAGCCAATTTACAACTTCATCCAAGCTTCTCTTGTCAGATGTATCAAATTGAGAAGTTTCATCTTCTTCTACACAATATCCACCGACAGATGTACGAGATCCACCAGAAATTTGGCTGACACCGACTTTCAAAGCTTTTTCTCTGCTTTTTTGTGATTCTCTTGTAGAGACGATTATTCCAGTGTAAGGAACCGCAATTCGCAATAACGAAACTATTTTTATGAAAATATCATCTGATAATGCGTTTTCAAAATCGTTCGTGTCGATATCATCAGCAGGACAAATTCTAGGCACGCTAATTGTGTGAGGGCCAAAGCCAAACTTTTCTTCCAAATGTTCCTTGTGCATCATTAGCCCAACGAGTTCGTAATCGTATGTTTCCAAGCCAAACAACACACCAACACCAACATCGTCAATTCCACCTTCCATTGCACGATCCATCGCTTCAGTGTGATAATCGTAGTTGTGTTTTGGTCCAGTTGGGTGCAAAATTTCGTAGTTTTCTTTGTTGTATGTTTCTTGGAATAAAATGTAAGTTCCAATTCCAGCTTCTTTTAATTTTCTGTAGTTTTCAACAGTAGTAGCTGCAATGTTTACATTGACACGTCTAATTGATCCGTTTTCGTGTTTGATAGAATAAATAGTTTTGATACTTTCCAACAAATAATCCATCGTATTTATCCTGTCGTCTTCTCCCATTTCAAGAGCAAGTCTTTTGTGTCCCATATCCATAAGAGCGATTGTTTCTTTTTTGATTTCTTCTTGTGTAAGTTTTTTTCTTGGAATAGTTTTGTTCTTAGCGTGATAAGGACAATATGTACAGCCGTTTATGCAGTAGTTTGATAAGTATAATGGCGCAAAAAGAACAATTCTGTTTCCATAATAATCGTTTTTGATTTTGTTTGTTAATTTAAAAATCTCATCCCATACTTCATCTTTGTTGCAATTAATTAAATATGCAACCTCTTCGTGGGTTAATCCTTTTTCTTTTTTTGCTTTTTCGACAATATTCATGTAAAATTCCAATGGTTTTTGTTTTTTGGATTCGTCCAAGCATCTTAAAATTTCTTCATTAGATATAAATTCAACAGCTTTATCGCTTTTTTTATCGTACATTTTATTCACCATAATTTCCTATACTCATATTTGGGTTAAACCCAAGTGCTTCTATTTTTTCTTTTAATTTTTCAAAATTGCCAGATATTTGAATTTCGAAATCTTTTTTATCATTATATATCGAATAATTTTTCCTATTTTCAACAGGAGAAACATTAGGCATCAGAACATTTCCTCCAACACTCAAACCTTTTTTAATTGAGTCCTTGTCCAATGTTGATAGTGCTGTTGTGATTGGAATAAGAGCCTTATGGTCAATTAATCTTATCATTGCCAAAAGGAAATATGTCAAATCCAAATCGCCGTGCTCATAATTTTCAAAAGGAGTGTTGTCAGCGGGAATAAATGGACCAATTCCAACCATTTCCGGTTGAAGTTCTTGGATAAAGTACAAGTCCTTTGCCAATGTTAAATCAGTTTGAAAAGGAGACCCTACCATCATTCCGCATCCAGTTTGAAAGTGAAGACTTTTTAAATTTTTTAGGCAGTCTTTTCTGTGATCAAGACTCATTGATTTAGGATGAAGTTTCGAATAGTGATTTTCATCATTTGTTTCGTGACGAAGCAAATATCTATCAGCTCCAGCGTTTTTTAATTTTTCGTAGGAAGAAAAATCTCTCTCACCTAATGAAAGTGTCACAGCAGCATCAGAATATTTTGATTTGATTTTTTTAATTAAATCTATCAAAAACTCATCGGTTATTTCAGAATCTTCTCCACCTTGAAGCACGAATGTCCTGAAGCCTCTCTGGTAAGATCCTTCTACTGACTGTAGTATTTTTTCTTTGGATAATCTGTAGCGGTGAGCGTTCTTGTTAGAATGTCTGAGTCCACAATAAAAGCAATCATTTTTGCAGAATGAACTTATCTCTACCAACGCTCTGAAATAAACGTCGATTTTGTAAAAATGTTTTCTTATTTTCAAAGCTTCATTTGCAAAATCATCGTAAAAATCATTTCTGTTTTTTATCAAATATTCAAACTCTTGTATTGTTAATTTGTCGTTGTTTTTTAATTTTTCTAATAACTCCAAAGCCTTTATCTCTCCATTTTTTAAGATAAATATCTTACAAAAATTTTCAATATTATATTATTATTAATGCAAGTAAATGTCAAATTTTATTTATACAGAATTTATTTTTTGATTAATAAAATTTCGTTTGACAACATTTGCATACTTTGCTATGATGAAGCTAGTATTATAAATAGGGGGGCAATATGTGTAACTGTTGCGAAAACAAATTTGATATAAGTTGTTTTCTAAAGGGGAAAGACAAGACCGATTTGATTGAAGTTTTGCACAAAGTTCAAGACAAATACGGTTATATTCCACAAGAAGTTGTGGATAAAATTTCAGAAGAATTTGATATTACGCCAGCTAGTATTTACGGTGTAATCACTTTTTACTCCAGATTCACTTTGAAACCAAAAGGAAAGTATGCTATTTCTGTGTGTATGGGAACTGCATGTTATGTAAAAGGTGCTGAAAATTTGTTGGATGAATTTTCCAAGAGATTGGGAATAGAAGTAGGCGACACTACAGATGATTTGATTTTTTCTTTAGTTGAGACGAGATGCGTGGGAGATTGTGCATCGGCGCCTGTGGTTACTGTCAACGATACAGTGTATAAAAATGTTAAGCTTGAAGATGTAGCTGAAATTTTATCAAATGTTAAGGAGTCGTAATGGAAAAGACTAATGTAATTGATCAAATTATAAAAGAAAATTCTTCGAAATTTTACGATAGAATTAAAAATGATGATAATTTTGTAGTTGATGGCGAAAAAATAACTAAAAAAGGTGATTTTTTCCAAAAACAAACTAGAATCGCTTTAAAAAATTACGGGATAATCGATCCTGAAAGTATTGAAGAATACATAGTGATGGGTGGATACAAAGCTTTAGAAAAATCCATTTTTGAACTTAGTAATCAAGAAATAATCGACATAGTAAAAGATTCTAATTTGAGAGGTAGAGGTGGAGCAGGTTTCCCAACAGGAAGAAAATGGGAAGGTGCAATGCGTGTAGAATCTGATCAAAAATATGTAATCTGTAACGCAGACGAAGGCGATCCAGGTGCGTACATGGACAGATCGATTCTAGAAGGAGACCCTCACAGCGTAATTGAAGCTATGGCTATCTGTGCGAAAGCAATCGGCGCAGATAAGGGTTATGTTTACATAAGAGCAGAATATCCAAAAGCGGTAGCTGCTTTGAAAAAAGCAATTGATGATGCAAAAAAATACAATCTTTTAGGAGATAACATATTAGGCTCTGATTTTAGTTTTGATTTGAAAATTAGATTGGGAGCTGGAGCATTTGTGTGTGGTGAAGGTACTGCACTAATTCAATCAATTGAAGGTAAAAGAGGTATGCCTCAAGCGAAAGTTTTCAGAACTACTGAAAAAGGTTTGTTCAGAAAACCAACTGTACTTAACAACGTTGAAACATTTGCAAATATTGCTGCGATAATTAATAACGGAGCTGACTGGTTCAAATCAATCGGTACGGAAGATTCTCCAGGAACAAAAGTTTTCGCATTGGTTGGTAAGGTAAATAATGCTGGACTTGTAGAAGTTCCAATGGGCATGACAATCAACGAAATAGTTTTTGATATTGGTGGAGGAATTCCTAACAATAAAAAAGTAAAAGCTGTTCAAACTGGTGGACCATCTGGTGGTTGTATTCCAGAAGAACTTTTCGATACAAAAGTTGATTTTATTTCTCTTGCAAGAATTGGTTCAATCATGGGTTCAGGAGGAATGGTTGTAATGGATGAAACTGACTGTATGGTCGACATTGCGAAATTCTTCATGAAATTTACTGTTGATGAATCATGCGGAAAATGTACTCCATGTAGAATTGGTAACAAAAGAGTGCTTGAAATTCTTGAAAGAATCACATCTGGTCAAGGCGAATTAGAAGATTTGGATTTGCTTGACGATTTGTGTGCTGTAATTACGGATTCAAGCTTGTGCGGTTTGGGAAAAACTGCGACAACTCCTGTTATTAGTTCTATGAAATATTTCAGGGATGAATACAAGGAACACATTGTCGATAAAAAATGTCGCGCATCAGTATGTAAAGATTTATTGCAATATACAATTACAGAAAAATGTGTTGGTTGTGGAATTTGTAAAAAACAATGTCCGGTTAATGCTATTTCTGGAGAAAAAAGAGAAATGCACGAAATCGACACAGATGTTTGTATTAAATGCGATAATTGTCGTAGCGCATGTCCTGTTCATGCAATTGTAAAAATGTAGGAGGGGAATATGTTAAATATTAAAATTAATGATGTAGATGTACAAGTAAAAGAAGGCACTACGATACTTCAAGCTTGCGAAAAAATAAATATACACATTCCTACTTTATGTCATTTGGATATGCATTCATTGGGATTTGTA
This sequence comes from Finegoldia sp. BIOML-A4, assembly GCF_009679635.1. Lineage (NCBI taxonomy): Bacteria > Bacillati > Bacillota > Tissierellia > Tissierellales > Peptoniphilaceae > Finegoldia > Finegoldia sp. BIOML-A4. The sequence goes on from NZ_WKZC01000003.1 coordinate 27,165, forward strand.
AATTCAGAAGCGAACTGCAGAGTTTGTATGGTGGAATTAGCTCACAATCATAAATTAGTTCCAGCGTGCAATACTTTAGTTAAAGATAAAATGGAAATTAGAACTGATACTCCAAGAGTTATCAGAACAAGAAGAACTAATATCGAACTTCTTTTGTCAAATCACCCAACAGATTGTTTGGTTTGCGAGAGAAATGGTAACTGTGAATTACAAGATTTGGCAGTGTTGGCAAATATAAAAGATATTAGATTTAAAGGTGAGAGAAAAATATTCGAACCTGACACAAGTTCTTTTTCAATTATTAGAGACCCTAACAAATGTATTTTGTGTAAAAGATGCGAAACTATGTGCACAAATGTGCAATCAGTTGGTACATTAACTTCAATTGATAGAGGTTTTGAAACAGTTGTAGGAACACAATATCATAAGCCAATGATTGACACTAACTGCGTATTTTGCGGACAATGTTTGTCAGTGTGTCCAACTGGTGCGTTGACAGAAGTAAACAATGTAAGAAAAGTTTACAAAGCATTGAATGACGAAGAAAAAGTTGTTTTGGTTCAGACGGCTCCAGCAGTTAGAGTTGCTTTGGGAGAAGAATTTGGAATGGAAGTTGGAAGTGTCGTTACAGGCAAAATGGTAACTGCGCTAAGAAAAATCGGATTTGATTATGTTTTCGACACAGATTTTGCCGCTGACTTGACAACTATGGAAGAAGCTTACGAATTTGTAGACAGATTCAAAAAACAAGAAAACTTACCAATACTTACAAGTTGTTGTCCAAGCTGGGTTAAATTTATTGAACACAATTTCCCGGATATGTTGAACATTCCATCTACTTGTAAATCTCCACACGAAATGTTTGGTTCAGTTGCCAAAACGTATTTTGCAGAAAAAATAGGCGTTGATCCAAGAAATATCGTTGTAGTTTCTGTAATGCCTTGTGTTGCTAAAAAATACGAATCAGCAAGACCAGAACTTGGTTTAACTGAAGATATTTCTGATGTAGATTATGTAATTAGTACGAGAGAATTGGCGCACATGATTAAGGAATACTCATTAGATTTTCCAAGCTTAGAAGATTCTGAATTTGACGATCCATTGGGAGAATCATCAGGAGCTGGTGTGATTTTCGGATCAAGTGGTGGTGTATTAGAAGCTGCTGTAAGAACTGCTTACAATATGTTAACTGGTGATGACCTTGAACAATTAGAGTTCAAAGAACTTAAAGAAATGAGAGGCATTAAAGAATCCAGAATAGAAATTTTAGGAAAAGAAGTTAAAGTTGCTGTTGCAAGTGGACTCGCAAATGCTAGAAGGCTTTTGGAAAGCATCAGAGATGGAAAAGCTCACTACGATATTATAGAAATCATGGCATGTCCTGGTGGATGCATCGGTGGAGCTGGACAACCACTTCTTAGAGGGAATGTTTCGAAATTAGAAAAGAGAATGAATGCTATTCATAAAGAAGACAGGGACAAACCAATCAGAAGATCATACGAAAATAAATCTATCAAAAAGATTTACAATGAGTATTTGGATGCTCCTGGTTCAGAAAAAGCACATCATTTGCTTCACACTGAATATTCTTCAAGAGCAAAATATTAATTGAATAATTTTTGAAAAAGTTCTTTGGCGATTGCTGAAGAACTTTTTTATTGAAATTGATTATCAAACACATTTTTTTGTAGTATTATATATAAATGGAGTTGGTGAATAATTGAAAAAAATTTGTAATATATTTTTGGGACTAATTTTGGTCGCGGTTTTTGTAATAAATTCAAAATGGGGAAATAGCGATCATTTGGTAAGTTATGATGGAATTGAACTTGATTATGTAAAAGCTATTGTAGTAGATGTTGTTGATGAAACTTTGGATTATCCTTACAATTCAAAGCCCGTTGGAATACAAAACATAAAAGCAAAAATTAAAAATACCGGAGAAATTGTAGATGTGGAAAACAAACTAGAAGCTTCTCATAGTGTTTTAGTAAAGGAAAATGATAAGGTTATTTTGGCAAAAAGCAGGAATCCTCATCATAATTCTGAAACTTTTTACAGGATGTATAATTACGATAGAAGTTTTGGCACAATTTTTTGGATAGTTTTATTCTTAGTTTTCATAGCACTTGTTGCAGGGAGTAGAGGAATAAAAAGTACGGTTGCACTTGTTATTAGTATATACATAATTTTGTTTTTCGATATTTCATTGATAATGAATGGATTTAATAATGTTTTGATTACGATTTTAACTGTAATTTTGTGTACTATTTTTTCGACATTGATTTTATATGGTTATTCGAAAATGAGTTTAATTAACATGATTTCTGTTTCGGTGTCATTTATATTTGTGAGTATTTTGGTTAAGTTAATGAGTATTGGACTTAATATTTCAGGATATAATCTGGAAAATGTCGGAGAATTGATACTCGTAATAGGAAAAGAATGGAAATTAAATATCGAAAATTTACTATTTTCTACCGTTGCTATTTCAGCTTTGGGAGCGTCAATGGATGTAAGTGTATCGATAGCTTCTGCGCTAAGAGAAATTCAATCACTAAATAAAGATGTATCGAGCAAAAAATTATTTAAAAGTGGGATGAGTATTGGCAAAGATATTATAGGAACAATGGTAAATACATTGGTATTTGCATTTATTGGATCATCACTTGTGAGCATTATGATTTTTATATTGCACGGAACAAATACTTTTAATAGAGTTGTAAGTTCTGATTTTTTTGCAGTGGAAATTACGAAAGCGTTAATTGGAATTAGCGTTGTGATTATAATGGTTCCGGTTACTTCTTTTTTTGCCTCAAAAATATACAGTGAGAATATTTTTAATGAGCATATCAAATGATATGCTTTTTTTAATGTTTTTTTAACAAATTTTTACATTTTATTAACTTTGAAAAACATAAATTTAATATTTTAATCGTACAATGTATTTGGTGATGAAATATTGAAGAAAATTGTTAATGTAATTTTAATCTTGCTATTGATTGGAATTTTCTTTTTGAATAGAAAGCTAGATGTAAACGAAAGCTTGATTAGTTACAAGGGTGTGGAATATCTGAGGGCGAAGGTTGTGGAAGTTGTGGATGAATCGCTAGATTATCCAGACAATTCTAAACCTGTCGGCGTTCAGAAGATTAAAGCTAAGATTTTAAAAACTGGAAAAGTTGTGGAGTTGGATAACGAACTTGTGAACACACACAGCATTAAAGTTCACAAAGGAAGTAATGTTATTCTAATTCAAAATCAAAATTCAGGTTCAACTGATGATTATTACTATTCCGTGTACAACTACGATAGAAGTATAAGAATTTTTGTGATTATAGCATTATTTGTAATATTTTTGGCTGTGATTGCTGGGATAAAAGGTCTCAAAAGTGCGATAGCTTTATTTGTAAGTATTTATATAATTTTATTTTTTGATGTGGCGCTTTTGATGAATGGATACAATAATATTTTGGTTACGATTATAACGGTAATTTTGTGTGCAGTTTATTCTCTAGTGGTGTTGTATGGATACAGTAAAATGACTTTGGTAAATATGATATCGATAGGAACTTCGTTTTTGATAGCTGCAATTATGGTCAAAATCATTGGAAAAGTTTTGTATGTTTCTGGACACAATATGGAAAATGTAGAAACTTTGATTTTAATAGGAAAAACGTGGGGACTTAGGATTGAGAACTTATTATTCTCTGCAGTTTCCATAGCATCTCTTGGTGCTTCAATGGATGTTAGTGTGTCGATTTCATCTTCTTTGAAAGAAATTAAATCATTAAATACAGATTTGGATAGCAGGAAGCTTTTTCAAAGCGGAATGAATATAGGTAAAGATATTATTGGAACAATGGTAAACACTTTGGTGTTTGCATTTATTGGATCATCTCTAGTGATGATTATGGTTTTGATATCGCATGGAGTAAGTTTTAATCAGCTTGTTAATTCTGATTTCTTTTCTGTGGAAATCACAAAAGGGCTGATAGGTACGGTCGTTGTGATTATAATGGTGCCAGTGACATCATTATTCTCATCAATTATATATAATCATAAGGGGGAAAATTAATGAACAAAACGGCAAAAGCGTTATTAGCATTGGGTATGGTATTTTCAATAGCAACAACAGCTACATACACAACTACATTCGCTGAAACTAATGGAAAAAATGATATTAGCACAACAGCAACACAAACTCAAGAAGAATCTCAAATAAGATTTCCAATCTTGACAATTGGTAAAGATCAAAGTGAAAGAAACTTCACTTGGTACAGCAAGAGCAAAGAACAAGGTTATTTGGAAATCGTAGAAGCAAATGATCAAAAAGATTTTTCAAATGCAACGAAAATCAAAGCTGTAACTTCTGATGACAATACAACATTTGATATCAATGAAAAATCAAATGAAAAAGTAAAAATCGAAAAAGATAAGAAAGATCAAGCTTTAAAAGATTTGTATGAACTTAAAGATATGTCAAACTCTCAAGTAAATATCAAAAACTTGAAACCAAACACTAAATACATGTACAGAGTTTACAATGGTAATGGTAAAAAATCTCAAGTATTCGAATTTAAAACTCAACCAAAAGGAGACTTTACATTTGTATTAGCAGGGGACCCTCAAATTGGTGCTGGTAAATTCTATGCAGACAGAGATAAATGGGAAAAAGCATTGGGAGTTATCAAACAACAAGTTCCTAATATGAGTTTCTTGTACAGCTTAGGGGATCAAGTCAACGAACATGCGTCTAAGTCAGAATTAGAATACAGTGGATACATCGAAAGAGAAAACGCAAAAGGAATTACATTTGCAACATTAATTGGTAACCACGATTCACGAGCAAACTCTTATTCACAACACTTTGCACTTCCTAATATTCAAGCTGAAGGAAAAACAGAAGCTGGTTCAAATTATTATTTCGTCTACAACAACACATTATTCATCCAATTGAATTCAAATAATATGAACACTGCTGAACACAAAGCTACAATAGAAAAAGCTATTGAAATGACAAAAAATCAAAACATTAAATGGAAAGTAGTTGGTTTCCACCACGCTATTTATTCTGCAGCAAAGCATGCAAATGACGAAGATATCATCAAAAGAAGAGCAGAATATCCGGCGTTGATGAAAGAATATGGTATTGATTTGATAGTAGCAGGTCACGACCATGTATACACAAGAAGTAGAATGATGGATGGTGGAATGGCTATTGAAAGCGAAAAAAGCTTCACTGACAAATCAAAAGAAGAAGGCAAAGTTCCATCAAAATATGTAAATCCAAAAGGACAATTATACTTAACTGCAAATTCTGCATCAGGTTCAAAACACTATGATTTAGTAGAATTCAAAGATTACATGGCAGTTAGAGACCAACATTACAAACCAAACTTCACAAAAGTTGAAGTAACTGACAAATCAATTGTAGCCACAACATATGAAACTGATTCATTAAAAGTTGTGGATCAAGTTGAAATCGAAAAATCAACTGCAAACACTACAAATGAAAATGTTCAAAGAATTTCTGGAGAAAACAGAGTACAAACATCTATCGAAGTTTCTAAAAAAATGTTCAAAGAAGGAACTAACAAAGTCGTATTAGCTAACCAAGATAATTATTCTGACGTTTTGACGGCTGCTCCATTTGCAAAAGCAAACAACGCATCCTTGTTGTATGTATCTTCTAACTCAATTAGTAAAGAAGTAATGAGTGAAATTGCTAGATTAAAAGCAAAAGAAATCACTATTATCGGTGGAGAAAAATCTGTAGATGAAGGATTGAAAAAAGAATTAGAAAAGAGAAATTTCAAAGTAGAAAGACTTTCTGGAGCAGACAGATACAAAACAAGTGCACAAATCGCAGCTAAACTTATTGACGGTAAGACAACAACATTAGAAATCGCGAGTGGTGAAAATTATGCCGATGCATTATCACTTAACAACGCAGCAGAAAAAGACAAAGCTCCAATACTCTTAGTAAGAGTTAACGCTATCGACAAATCAGTTGAAGATGTTATCAAATCATCAAAAGCATCATTAATAAACATAGCTGGTGGAGAAAAATCAGTATCTGAAAATACAAAAGCCAACATCAAAAAAATCTCCAATGCAACAGTTAATAGAATGGGTGGAGCTGACAGATACGAAACAAGTATTCTTCTTGCAAAATACTCTGGAGCAAAAGAAGTTGTAGTAGTAGCAAGTGGCGAAGATTTTGCAGATGCATTAGTCGCAGCACCATTCTCAGCACAACAAAAAGGTGCAATACTTCTTACAAATAAAGATAAATTGTCAGATAATGCTGAAAAATTCATCAAAGATACTAAATTCAACAAATCTTATGTAATCGGTGGAGAAAAATCAGTATCTGAAAAAGTAATCGAACAATTAACAAACATAATAAAATAATCCCAATAAACTTCTAAATTTTAGGTATCCTCTCAATTTTTATTGAGGGGATATTTTTGTTATGAATTTAAAAAATCAGGGTATAAATAAACCAAATAAAGGGGGAGTATGTATGAAAAGATTACATAAATTTTTAAAATTTTCGGTTGTTTTATTATTTGCGATAATTTTTCTAGCATCTTGTAGTAAAAATAATTCTAACAAACAAAATATCAAACTAACTGAAGAACAAGAAAAATGGGTAGGAAATTACTTTGAACAAGCTTTCAAAGGAATAAAATCAGGGAAAGATAGAAAACTTACAGATGAAGAAGTAAAGCAAATTAAAAAAGTATTTGTGGAAAAATTTCCTGGATCAGAATTTGATGGAATTATAAACATAACTTCGAATTTCTTCAAGGCAGGAAGTTACAACGATCCAAAAGAAATAGATTTGGATGGTTTTATCAAATATTTTCCATCGAAAAATTATGAAGAAAATTCAGATGAGCATAAAGCTATAATAGAAAAATTGAAAAAACTAGATAGTTTTTCAGAATTTGAATTTTCAAGCAAAAATATGCCACTTGTAGAAATCGACAAGAATCTTGTAGATGCTACGTTGGAAAAATACGCAGGAATTGTTTCAGACGATGTTAAAAATAAAGAAAAATGCTTGTATTTGAAAGAAAACAATGCTTATTATACATTTGTAAGCGATGTTGGCATAGGCACTTTTTATCCAAATGAAGGAGAAATCAAAGGCAATGATTTGGTATTAAAAAACAACTATGCGACTCTTACTCTTGAAAATAAGGACGGAAATTACTTTATAAAATCATATATTGAGAAATAATTTACACGATATGACTCCAAAAATTGGAGTCATTTTGTGTATTTGTAAAATATTTCAAAATAATATATACTATCTAATGATAAAATTTAAAAATATGGAGGGATTATGAAAAACAAATTTTTAAAGATGTTAAGTCTTTCTTTGATGTTAATTTTTGCGTTGACTGCTTGTCAATCAAAAGATAATTCAAAGGAAACAACATCAAAAGAATCTACAAAAACTGAAGAAAAAGCAGACGATGCTAAAAAGTTTGAAGGTAAAACTTTGAACGTTGTTGCTACAAGCGACAAATACGTAAAATTATTTGACAAGTTCACTGAAAAAACAGGAGCTAAGGTAGAATTCTTATCTATGTCAAGTGGTGAAGTTTTATCAAGAGCGAAGGCCGAAGGTAAAGCCATGGCTGATGTATGGTTTGGAGGCGGAATCGACGCTTTCATGAAAGCTAAATCAGACGATATGTTAGAAAAATATGAATCTGAAGCTTTGAAACAAATTCCAGACGATTACAAAGACAAAGATGGTTATTGGTTATCAAAAGGAATCACAGTTGTTGGCTTCTTAGCAAATAACGAAGTATTAAAATCTAAAAACTTAGAAGTTCCAAAAACTTGGGATGAATTAGCAGATCCAAAATACAAAGGCGAAGTAATCATGAGTGATCCTTCAATTTCTGGTACAAATTATGCAGCAGTTAAAGGATTATTGGACAAATACGGCGAAGAAAAAGGTTGGGATTATTTATCTAAATTAAATGATAACATCAGCTTCTACGGCAAAAGAGGAAAAGATCCTCAAGAAAAAACAGCTGCTGGAGAATTTGGAATTGGTATTATTCCAGTTGACAAATCAGCGTTCGATACAGCAAAAGACAACAACTTAACTGTTGTATATCCTGAAGATGGTATTCCATGGGTTCCAGAAGGAGTAGCTATTTTCAAAAATTCACCTAACACTGAAGTTGCAAAAGCATTCATCGATTTCATGTTAGAAGATGAATCTTTACAAATGTTAGCAGAAATAGACGGAAAAGATTCTAACCAAATGGTTAAAGATGGAATCAAAGGTCTTGATTTAGGTTTGAAAAAAGAAAACTTAATCAAACAAGATTTGTCTACTTTTGGTGAAAAGAGAGAAGCTATTTTAAATAAATTCTCAGAATTTGTAAAAAATAAGTAATTTAATAGGGAGAAATCTGTCAGGTTTCTCCCATTTTACTAGCACCTTAACGGGTGCTTGTTTTAAATGGAGTAAATTATGAAAATATTAGATAAATTTATTAAATACATAATTTTCCTACTCATATTCGTTTTTATTGGACTTCCATTTTTGTATGTATTTAAAGAAGCATTCACTGCAGATGGAGGCAATTCAATAGATTTTATATTAAATGTATTTAAAGAGAACAAAAATCTGTTTGTGAATTCAATTACTGTTGGTTTTATTGTATCGGTTTTAACGACTATTTTTTCTGCAATAATTGGATTGTATTGCTTTTTGAGTGGTAAAATTCATCAAAAAATCATTAGTGCAATTTTATTGGTGACGATGATTTCGCCCCCTTTTGTAACAAGTTTGTCTTACATAAATTTATTCGGTAGAAGAGGGTTCATCACGTACAATTTGTTGAAATTAAACACCAATCCTTATGGAATGACGGGAATTATATTAATGGAAACGTTGGGATTTTTGTCGTTGAGTTGTTTAATGGTTATATCTTATCTTAATAATTTGGATACAGCTTCTATCAATTCAGCAATTGATTTGGGGGCGAATACGAATCATGTAGTAATCGATATTTTAATTCCACAATTAAAAAATACATTGATTTCTGTATTTTTCCTCACATTTATTCGTTCAATTGCGGATTTTGGAACTCCAGCAATTATAGGTGGTAAGTTTAACGTTCTGGCAAGTGAAGGATACATGACGGTCATTAGCAAAGGAGATATTAAAACTGCATCAGTTATCAACATAATGATTTTGATTCCTTCTGTTATTATGTTTATCATTTATTCGAAGTCTATGAGAAAAAGCAATGTCAATTCTAATTCTTCACAAAGTGCAATTATTGACAAAAAATCTGCTGTGTTTTATTTCTTGTGCGTTATCAGTGTGTTTTTGTTGAGTTGGCTTGTGATTCAATATGCGTCAATTATTTTGTCAGCATTTACAAAAATGAAAAACAACGAACTTACATTTACTTTTGAAAACTTCAGAAATTCCAAATCGTACATTACAAACACTATAATAAGAAGTATTGTGTACTCTTTGATTAGTGCATTTTTTGGAAGTATGATTGGTTTGTTGATGGCTTATTACTCGATAATCAAAAAGAGCAAGGTAATTAAAGTTGCAGATTATATTTCAAATTTGCCTTATATTTTACCGGGAACATTCTTCGGTCTAGGTTATTTGTTGGCATTTAATCACAAACCATTGATGCTGGTTGGAACTAGCATAATTGTAGTGTTGAATGTTTTGTTCAAGCAAATGCCTTTTTCGACAAAAGTTATGAATAGTCACGTTTTATCAATCAGCGAAGATGAAATCAATTCTGCACAGGATTTGGGTGCCAATTTCATTTATGTATTTAAAGATATCGTGCTTCCACTAACTAAGAAAGGCTTTACTGTTACATTCATCAATGCGTTTACTGCGACAATGACGACAATTGGTTCGATTATTTTCTTGGTTTATCCAGGACAAAAAGTTTTAACACTTGTTATGTTTGATGTTATAAACAGTGGTAATTACAATATTGGTTCTGTAATTGCTTTAATAATAATTTTGATATGTCTTGTTGTAAATGGTGGATATTATTTGGCGACAAAGATAGGAGATAAAAAATGATTTTAAGTGTAAAAAACCTTACGAAAATTTACGAAGATAAAACTGTTGTGGATAATGTTGAATTTGAATTAGAAAAAGGGAAAATGCTGTGTATTTTGGGACCTTCTGGTTGCGGTAAAAGTACGATTTTGAACATGATTGGTGGTTTTGTGAAGCCAAATTCTGGACAAATTATTTTAGATGGAGAAAATATCACAAATCTTACTGCTGAAAAAAGAGACATCACGACTGTGTTTCAATCCTACGGACTTTTCTACCACATGAATGTTTTCAAAAATATTGCCTATGGTTTAAAATTCAAAAATATAGACAAAACAACTATCGAAAACAAGGTTAACGAAATGATTGAGCTTGTGGGATTAAAAGGTCACGAGAAAAAAATGATTGACGAATTATCAGGTGGACAAAGACAAAGAGTCGCCCTTGCAAGATCTTTGGTTTTGAGTCCAAAACTTTTGCTATTAGATGAACCTCTCAGCAATTTGGATCAAAAGTTAAGAGTTAGCATGAGGTTGTTAATCAAAAATATTCAAAAAAATTTAGGAACTACCATGATTTTCGTAACACACGACCAAAACGAAGCTTTTGAGTTGGCAGATGATATTATTTTAATGAACAAAGGTAAAATCGAACAACATTCCTATCCTTTAGATATCTACAAAAATCCGAAAAATAATTTCGTGTTGAATTTTATCGGTGATAAAAATATTTTTGAAGGATATTATATTAGACCTGAAGATGTAAAAATTTCAGACCAAGGAGAAGATGGTATTATCAAGGATATTGTGTTCCAAGGCTCAAGCGTAAAAGTTGAGATACAATTAGATGACAAAACTATCGATTCTTATATGCTCAACAATGATTTTAAAAATGAAATTGGCGATAAGGTAAAAGTGATTTATTCTAAGAGAAAATTGCCTACAAATTAGTGTAAAACACTTGAAATTTGGGTAAAATATAGTATAGAGATATTTTTAGGAGGTAACATGGGTAGAAAAAAAGTTTCTGAATATCCTTATACTATTCAAGAATTAAAAGAGATTACGATTCGCCAATTACAAGAAAGAGGCGTTGAGATAGAAGATATTTCAAAAATAGTGTTCATTTTACAAGAAAAATATTATCCGAATTTGACGATGCAATTGTGCACTGAAAATGTAGAGAGAGTTTTAGAAAAAAGAGAAGTGTTGCAATGCGTTTTGACAGGAATTGCGATCGACAAAGCTTGTGATAAGAAATTATTCGATGATCCTATTCAAAAAATTATCGAATCAGATGAAGGATTGTATGGAATTGATGAAGTGTTGGCTTTGTCAATAATCAACGTGTACGGTTCGATTGGATTTACTAATTTTGGGTATTTGGATAAGGAAAAAATCGGAATTATCAAAGAGTTAGATGTGGAGAAAACTGATTGTGTTAACACATTTTTGGATGATATAGTGGCTGCGATTGCAGCGGCTGCGGCAAGTAGGTTGTCTCATTCGAGATTTAAATAGGAGATTTTATGTATACGATAGATAACATAAACAAAAAAAGAAGATTTAAAAAAATTGACTTGGATTGTAGCCTTGAAATAGAAGAAGGTTACATATATTTGTTTACAGGTCACGACAAAAATATTGATGAATTGTTTGATATTTTAGGATCTTTTACAACTAAATACAATGGAGAATTCTTGTATGGTTTCGAAGATAAAGAAAATGTACTTAAGACTCCAAAACTAACAAATGAAGTAGAATTTTCAACATTTTTACAAGATTACAACTCATCAATGAAAGTGAAAAAGTATCTTAAATTAAAAAAGAAGTTGAATCCTTATTTCGACGAAGAATTTGTGGACTCTGTGCTAAAAGGATTTGCGATTGATGAATTCGCAAGACTTGAAGATTTGAAAGAGGATTACTGCAACATCGTGCTTATGACTGCGGCACTTGCTACGAATAAAAAGATGGTATTACTGAAAAATTTTGAAATAGCAGACAGAAAGCTTTCTTTGGAATTCATAGATATAATGAAAAAGCGTCAAGAATTAATCAGAAACACGATATTGATTTCAGCTCCGATAGTGGAGGAAGTATTTTTTGATTACTTGGTGTTAGTGCAGGATGGTAGAATTAAATTCAAGGATTCTAAGCACAACATACTAACAAAAGCAAATGTGGTTCGTGGACCTAAGGAGATTATCACTGCTATGAATTACAAAAGGATATTGACGAGAACTTCTGATGGATTAGAAGATGAAATCAAAATGTTCGATGAAATCAACGAAGACGAACGAATTTTACTTGAAAATAACGGCTGTGTAATCAAACAATTGCCATTAGACGAATTAATTACAATGATTGAGGAGGGAAATTATGAAAAGACTGTTAAAACAGAAGTTGTCGAATAGTTTGGCATACGCATTTTACACTCTTCTTGTATCTGTTGTGATATTAGCAATCATTGGAGGACTTTCCTACTTTAATATATGGAAATTCGATTTTGGAAAACTTCCACTATTCACATACGTTGTGCCGATGTTTTTATTTAACACTTTCTACTTTTTATTGATAGCAAGTAAAGATTATTTCCAAGATTTTGGAATGAACGTAGAATCATCTTATCACAGAAAACAAATCAAAAAAGCTACGATTTTTGAAAGAATTTTCAACGTCGTGTTGGTATTTGCAATTATAATTGGTGTAATTTATCTAACAAGAGTTTTGTCTGGATTCTTACACGCTAGACAAATCGAAATTTATTACGACAAGATTGGAGTGTTCACAAAAGGCTCATTGTTGTCATATATGCCAATAGTTTTTGTAATCACATCAGTGTGTAGCCTTGCATTTAATTCACTGATATTCTTAGCGTACAAATTCGGGGCTGTGAAAATATTCATATTATTTACTGCTATTGTTATTGCTTTGAATGTATTCTTCTCAGAATATTTAATATCAGCATTCAAATTATTTAGTGGACTTAACATGTATATCTATTTGGGAGTTGGAGTAATAGCACTTATATTGTCTGTATTATTTACTAACTTCATCAAAAGCTTAAATGTAAAATAAAGGAGATGGCTCGGATTTATCCGAGCTTTTTATATGAGAGATATTTACAAATCAAAATTAGGAAATATTCTTATCGAAAGTGACGGAAAAAATATAACAAAATGTGAATTTACAGATTTTTTTGTAGAACAGGGGAATGATGAAATAATTGAAAAATGTAAGAATTATTTAGACGATTATTTTTCGGGTAAAATTACAGGGCAATTTGACGATATATTAATCGATAAATCAGATTACACAACTAAGATATTGAAGTTAGTGTGTGAAATTCCGTATGGAATGATTGCAACATATACCGACATCAAAGAAAAATACGAAGAAATCTACAGCACTAATACATCAGCAAGAGCAGTTGGAAGAGCTGTTGGCTCAAACGATTTGATGATTTTAGTACCTTGCCACAGAGTGATTGGAAAAAACAATGCTCTTACTGGATATAAATTTGGAATAGAAAAGAAAAAGTATTTATTAGATTTGGAACAAAATAACAAACCTTTTGTAAATATTTGAGCAATGTTTACGAAATTGCAACAAATGTTTTTAAGCGATTTTTAAGATATTTGTCGTGATATAATTAAGAAAAGCAGGAGGAAATTATGAGGTTAGATATTTTTAAATCGAAACTTAAAAACTTAAAGAAAACAATAAAGCTATATCCAATGGTATTACTTGCCATATTTATTGCTACGATTTTTGCGATTATGGGGATATGGTATATCGAAATAGGTGCATTGAATAGCACTTTAACAGCTGATTTACTTATTTCTTCGCTCTATTTTGCGATGAGCTACATGATTGTAAAGCTGATAATCTCTGACAAAAACATAGAAATCACCAAAGACAAAAAAGCTATGGTATATGCAATTGTTTCAGTGATTATGGGATTAGTGTGCTATTTCCTAATAATAAAGGTAGATAAGTCCTTCGTACTTAGAAATCAAATCACGGAAATGGGATTATTTGTGACGCTTTTTGTCGGAATGTTTATCGCAGGTCACTTTAATAAGAAAAATGACTATGCCGACTACGCAGTTAAAATAGTTTTATCAATAATAGAATCGTTGATTTATTGCGTAACGATTTTTATTGGAATTGTTGCGATTTTGTTCACGACAAAGGAACTGTTCAAACTACAATTTAATCTTAGCAATGTCATAGTATCATGTGCAGCGGTAATTTTTCTATTGCTAAATGCATCTATAATTTTATCCAAATTTCCATTGAAATATAGTGACGAAAATCTAAAAATCAAATGGCTTTTGCCTTTTAAGTTATTATTTACGAGAATTATTGCTCCGATATTTTTGATATACGGTTTTATTTTACTTCTATATATAATAAAGGTAGTAGTTTTAAAGACGATACCTAACAATATCATCACAAATCTTATTTTGTGGTACGGATTGCTTTCAGTTGTTGTATTGTTTATATCAAAAACTGTAGAAGACAAATTCATAAATGTTTACAATAAAATTCAACCTATAATATTATTGATACTTTCAGTTATGATGTTTTACTCAATAGGAATCAGAATATCGTATTATGGAGTTACGGAAGAAAGATATCTTGTGGTAGTTGGCGGAATATTCATTGTTATATCAATGATTTACTATTTATTCTTCAACAAGAAGACATACATCACGATACCGACAACGTTTTTGATATTGGCACTGATTTCTTCGGTGGGACCTCTTTCTGCATATAATATCAGTAGAATAGACCAAAAAGCCAAATTAGAAAAAATGCTAGTTGAAGAAAATCTGCTTGTCGATGGCAAAATAAAATCTCAAAGCAATGTAAATCCAGCTAAAATAAAGGAAATAAAAGACAAACTTGACTATTTTGTAGTCAAACATAGTACAAAAGAACTTCCTTATTTGGGTGATAAATTTACAACTTCACAAGAGGATATGAATCGTGTATTTGGATTCAGAGGAGACGAATTTGAGTCGCTATACGGACAAATCAGATCCTTTGTCAATGATAGGTTAGAAATTGACACGACAAACTACGACCGTTTATTGGAAAATATTCAATTTCAATACGATTCCAACACACAAAATATCGAAAATTTAGGAAACCAAAACGTTACGTTTTCCAAAAAATCAAATATTGTTGTTATAAAATACAAAAATGAAACAATTGGCAAATTCAACATAGAAATATTTAATAACAGATTAGAAGAATTGTGGAATCTACAAGGTCCTGATATTAACACAGAAGATCCTGACAATTTGATAAAAGATGAAGGTGTAATTAACAATCGTAAATACAAGACGATACTTGAAAGAGCTGAATGTGTTTATGATAATGGACAAAAAATGACATATTACATCAAATGTTTATACACAAAATAAGTGAATAATATTCTTTACAAAAAATTATCAAGTGTTATAATAAATCTGTATTTTAACAAATTAATTATTGTCGATTGAGGAGAAAAATTATGTATAATTTTAACTGTGATTATCTAGAAGGAGTTCATCCAAATATCATAAAAGCACTTGAAGAAACCAATATGGTTCAACAACAAGGCTATTGCAACGATGAATACACTCATCAAGCAAAAGAACTTATCAGAAAAAAGATTTCTGATCAAGACGTTTATTTCCTACATGGTTCTACAGCTTGTAATAAACTTGTTATCAAAACATCGCTAAGACCTTTTGAAAGTGTTATCGCATGTGATAATGCTCATATTAATACATTAGAAACAGGGGCTATTGAAGATATTGGTCACAAAATAGAAATAGTAGAAGATGAAGATGGATTATTAATTCCAGAAGTAATAGATAAATTTGTATCAGAAAGAATGAATGATCCTGCATATTTTCACAAACCAATTCCAAAAATGGTTTACATAACCAATTCATCGGAATCTGGAACAATCTACACTAAAGAAAGACTAATGGAAATAAAAAAAGTCTGCGACAAACATGGATTGTATTTATTTATGGATGGAGCAAGACTTGCATATGCATTAGCTGCAAAAAATAACGACCTAACATTAAAAGAAATTTGTGAGATTGTCGATGCGACATATGTCGGAGGAACAAAGTGTGGGGCTATGTTTGGAGAAGCATTGATATTAAACAACGATGATTTCAAGCTTCATTTTAAAAACTACATTAAAGGCTCTGGAATGTTGATTGCCAAATCCAGATTTTTGGGAATTCAATTTAGAGAATTATTTACTGATGATTTAATTTTTAAATTAGCTGAAAAAGCTGATGAACAAGCAGATAGGATTAGAAAAAGATTAAAAGAACAAAACTATGTTCTAGCTACTCAATCTACTACCAACACAATATTCGTAAATATGGATTATGAAAGATACCACAGATTAAAACATAAATATAATTTTTGCGAAAATTACAAAACAGATGATTACATAAACGTAAGAATTTGTACATCATGGTCTACGGAAGAGCACATGGTAGATGAATTGATAAATGACTTATAAAATTGCGATCTTAAATGGTCGCTTTTTTAATAGAGATTTTTTAAAAATAAAAAAATATTACAAAAAAGTTACAATGATTTACAAAAAACTACTAAATACTTTTGCGGTATAAATTCCTAAAATATCTCATCTTTTATTTGTTTAAATCCGTTTATTAAATTTTTCACACAAAAATAACAAAAATATCGCCAAAAAATGTAAAAATATTTCACTCAAAACGGACATGATAACAAATATCAAATGATAAATTTATGAAAACAATATTTCAACAAAATAGTGATTATTACGAAAAGTATACAATCCTGCAAAGATAAATTAAAACGAAAAAATTTATAAAAAAACGGAACAAGATAATTATATAACAATTTAATATTAAAATATTTTGAAAAAACGTTGTTTATGTTATCATTTTCATGAATTCATGTTATAATGAAATTACGAAAAACGTGAAGACTAGTACTTATTTATTTTTAAATATGTATTCACGATTAATTCGGATTTTCTCATATGATTAAAATATTTAAGGAGGAATTGTAAATGAGAAACAAGAAAAGGTTTGTTGCCTTGATGTTAGCCGGCATTATGGTTGCTGGTACAGCATGTGGAAATGGAGGATCAAAAGACGGAGGAGCTAAGGGAGAAAACACAGTATACAATACTTTCGTAGCGTCTGATCCTGAATCTATCGATGCTCAAAAAGGTAGTGACAGTTATGGTAATACAGTTGTTAATAACGTATATGAACCACTTATTAGATTGGTTCAAAATGATGACTTAACATTAAAACCAGAAGCAGCAGCAGCTAAAGAATGGAAAGTATCTGAAGATGCTATGACTTATACATTCACATTACGAGATGGATTGAAATGGGATGATGGTCAACCATTAACTGCAAAAGACTTTGAATATGGTATTAAAAGAACTGTAGATCCTAAGACAGGTTCTGGTTCTTCATTCTTATTAGCTGATATCGCTAACTTCCAAGAAGTTAACTCAGGAAAAGCTCCATTGGATAAATTGGGAGTTAAAGCTATTGATGATAAAACATTAGAAATCAAATTGGGTGCTCCAGCACAATATTTCATTAACATCGTACCTTTCAGAGTATGTTTCCCACAAAGAAAAGACATAGTAGAAAAGAACAAAGAACAATTCGGTTCTGAAGCTAATACAATCGTAGGTTGCGGACCTTTCAAATTAACTGAATGGAGCCACAACTCTAAATTAGTTCTTGAAAAGAACAAAGACTACTGGAACAAAGACAAAGTTAAACTAGAAAAAGTAAACCTTAGAGTGTTAACAGATGAAAACACTAGAATGAATGCTTTCCAATCTGGAGAAATTATGAGTGTAGGTACTAATAAACCAGAATGGACTTCTAAGTTCGATAAGAGAGAAGGAACTAAGACTCAAAAAGTTGACCTTCCAGCAGTAGATTACTTCGCAGTTAACCACCAAGATAAATTATTCAAGAACAAAAAAGTTAGACAAGCATTCAACATCGCTTTAGACAGAGAAGGTTTCAACGATACAGTTCTTAAAGGAAAATCAGCTCCAGCTTACTTCTGGGTACCAAAAGCTATCTCAATTAACGAATTGAAATACAGAGAAATGGCAGGAAACCCTGTTAAAGAAATGGCTGATAAATTAGGCGATCCAAAAGCATTATTATCAGAAGGTCTTAAAGAATTAGGAATGGATCCAGATCCTTCAAAATTAGAAGTTAGCTTGATCATGACTAACTCTCCAGAATTAAAAAAATCCGGTGAATATTTCCAACAAAACTTCCAAAACAAACTTGGTGTAAAAGTTAAATTGGAAATGATGGAATGGGCTATTCTTTCTGGTAAAATCAATAAAGGTAATTACCAAATGGGTTATTTAGCATGGACTGCTGACTACAACCATCCATCAGCAATGATGTCTCTATTCACTTCAAGTGCTAACGCAGTTAGAACTGGATGGAAGAGCGAAGAATATGATAAATTAATCAGAGACGCTGCCAAAGAAAAAGACGAAAACAAACAAGTAGAATTGTATAAGAAAGCTGAACAAATCCTAGCTGATGAAACAGTTATTATTCCAATTATATCTGGTTCTACAAATATTTATTACCAAGATTATGTAAAGAATATTAACTTAAACCAATTTTCAACAGCAGGATACAAAGACACTTATCTAGAAAAAAAATAAAATAACTAGTAGCAAATGGCAGGCTGTTACAAATTATTTGTAACAGCCTACTAATTGTATATAGGAGGACTCATGTTAAAATATCTTATAAAGAGAATCTTGTACATGGTGCTTACATTATTTGTAATCACAACAGCAACATTCTTCTTGATGCATAACATTCAAGGGGATCCATTGTCTGCTATGGGTAAAACTCTTCCAGAGCAAACAATAAAAAATTACAAAGCAAGATACGGTTTGGATAAACCAGTATCAACACAATATGCAATATTTTTAAAAAATGCATTGCACGGAGACTTAGGTGCTTCATACAAATATCCAGGTAGAGAAGTTAAGACTACAATAGCTCAAACTGCTCCAGTATCTGGAAGAATTGGTGGACAAGCCATGGTAATAGGTATTACTATTGGTATTATCTTTGGTATTCTCGCGGCCTTAAACAGGGGTAAAGTGCCAGATTATATTATCAGTGTATTGGCTATTTTGGGTATTACGATACCTGTATTTATTTTGGGGGCTCTTTTACAATACGCTTTCGCAGTAAAACTAAATTGGTTTCCAACTTCAGGCTACGGAGACGAAATCAAGTATACAATTTTGCCTTCAATAGCATTATGCTTTGGTTCAATAGCTACTTATGCTAGATACATGAGAAGTAATGTATTGGAAGTTTTAAACGAAGACTACATACTAACTGCAAAAGCAAAAGGTGTATCAGGCTTCAATGTAATTAGAAAACACGTATTCAGAAATGCTATACTTCCTATCATCACAATCATAGCTCCACAAATCGTTGGTATATTTACAGGATCATTCATTATTGAAAATATGTATTCTATACCAGGTTTAGGAAGTTACTTTGTAAACTCTATAACTGCCAGAGATTATCCTATGATTATAGGTACAACAATTTTCTATGCATTCTTGTTCTTAATCTCTCAATTAGTTGTAGATATCTTATACGGAATAGCAGATCCAAGAATTAAAATTGTAGATTAGGGGATTAGTATGGAAAAAATAGATCAAAGCAAATTTCAAAGACTTTCAGATGAAGATAGAACATCTGAATTTATAGCAAGACCTGTAGTAACATACTGGTCTGACGCTTGGAGAAGATTTAAAGAAAACAAGGCAGCTTTAGTTGCATTTATTATATTAGTATTTTTAATTGTAATGGTTATCATCGGACCGATGTTAACGGGATATTCTCATGAAGATTTAGTAGGAGAAATTAACTTATCACCAAGCTCAAAATTCTGGTTCGGTACTGACGAACTTGGAAGAGATATATTCACAAGAATTTGGAGAGGTGGTAGAATTTCCATCATAATAGGTCTTGCAGGTGCTATTATTGGTACTGTAATAGGTTCTATTTATGGTGCAGCTTCTGCGTTCTTTGGCGGAAGAGTTGATACAATTATGATGAGAATTGTAGAAATATTGATTTCTATACCTTACCTTTTATTAGTAATCATTTTAAGATTAGCTTTAAACTCAAATGGTGTAGGAACACTTATTTTAGCCATGACTATCACAGGATGGTGTGGTCTTGCAAGACTTGTAAGAGGTCAAATTCTTTCATTAAAAGAACAAGACTATATCATGGCAGCTCGTGTATTGGGAGTAAGCAACAAAGATATCATTATCAAACACCTTATTCCAAATACTTTGAACGTAATACTTGTATCAATTTCATTTGATATTCCAGGATATATATTTGGTGAAGCTTTCTTAAGTTACTTAGGACTTGGTGTACAACCTCCAGAAACTTCTTGGGGACTTATGTGTTCACAAGCTCAACAAGTATTCCAATTTTATCCTTATCAATTGTTTTTCCCAGCTCTAATGATCGGGTTAACAATGCTTTCATTTACTTTGTTAGGTGATGGTTTGAGAGATGCGCTTGACCCTAACCTTAGACAGTAGGAGGAAAAAACATGAGCAAGAATAAATACAAAGATGTAGATGAACTAAAAAAAGAACAAAACCTTTCAGAAGAAACTTTAGTTGAAGAAACTGTAATTAATGAAAATAATGAAGTAGAAACTACAACTAAATATGTTTCCTCTGAAGTTGTAGAAGATAGAGTTAACGAAGAAAAAAATATGAACGAAAAACAAAATTTATCAGAAGAACTTACAAGAACTGCTAGAGTAGAAAAAGATTACACTAACAGACCAAAAGTAATTGAAGTAGATAACTTAAACGTATCTTTCAATACTTATGCTGGTGAAGTAAAGGCTGTAAGAGGTGTAAGCTTTGACATCTACGATGGAGAAGCTTTGGCTTTAGTAGGTGAATCTGGATGTGGTAAAACAGTAGTAAGTAAATCTATACTTCAAATTTTACCTCAATCAGCGGTTATCAAAGAACCATCTTCAATTAAATATATGAATGAAGAAGTTCTTAACATGGATAAGAAGAGATTAAGAGAATATAAAGGTTCTGATGTATCAATGATTTTCCAAGACCCTATGACTTCTCTTAACCCAACTATGAAAATAGGTAAACAAATTACAGAATCTCTTTTATTGCACACTGATTTATCAAAAGATGAAGCTAAAAAAGAAGCTGTTAAATTGTTAAAGACTGTAAATATTCCTAATGCTGAAGAACGTGTTAAACAATATCCACACGAATTATCAGGTGGTATGAGACAAAGAGTTATGATTGCCATAGCATTGGCATGTAACCCTAATGTTATCTTGGCTGACGAACCAACTACAGCACTTGATGTAACTATTCAAGCACAAATCTTGGATTTGATGAGAGAATTAAGAGATACTAAAAATACTTCTATAGTTCTTGTAACTCACGATTTAGGTGTAGTAGCTGACTTTGCAGACAGAATTCAAGTAATGTATGCCGGTGAAATCATGGAAACTGGTACAGTACAAGAAATATTTAAAGATGCACATCACCCATACACATGGGCATTGTTGATGAGCGTTCCAAGACTTGACTCATCAAAAGATAATGAATTGTATTCATTAGGTGGAACTCCACCAGATTTATTGATGGAAATTCCGGGATGTCCATTTGCAGCAAGATGTGATTATGCAATGCAAATTTGTAGAGAAAAGAAACCACCTGAAACTAGATATTCAGACCATCATGTTTGCAGATGTTGGTTAACACATGAACAAGCACCAAAAGTTGAAAGACCTTATTAGGAGTGAATTATGTCAGAAACTAAAGTAATAAAAGAAAAGAACATAGATTATTCAAACAGAGAAGTGCTTGTTGAATTAGAAAACTTGGATAAGTTTTTCAAAGTTGGTAAAAACAAGACTTTAAAAGCTGTTGAAAATGTAAATTTAAAAATATATAAAGGGGAAACTTTCGGACTTGTAGGAGAATCTGGATGTGGTAAAACTACATGCGGAAGAACAGTTATTAACTTATATGAACCTACAAATGGTAAAGTTATATATGAAGGAAAAGATATCACAAAGTTGAGCGGTAAAGAAAAACAATCTTTTAAGAAAAAAGCTCAAATGATTTTCCAAGACCCATATTCATCACTTGACTCTAAGATGACTATTGGTGATATCATTGGAGAAGGTATCAGAGTTCACTTCCCTGAAATGCAAGAAAAAGATATTCAAAATAGAATTACTGAATTATTAAAAACTGTAGGACTTAACGCTGAACACGGAGCTAGATTCCCGCACGAATTATCTGGTGGACAAAGACAAAGAATTGGTATTGCCAGAGCTTTAGCAGTAAAACCAGAATTTATCGTATGTGATGAACCTATCTCAGCGCTTGATGTAAGTATTCAAGCACAAGTTGTTAACTTACTTATTGAGTTACAAAGAGAAAAGAAATTAACTTATTTGTTTATTTCTCACGATTTATCAATGGTAAAACACATTTCTGATAGAATAGGCGTAATGTATTTAGGTAGTATGGTAGAAGTATCTTCAAACACTAAGATTTATAATCAACCACTTCACCCTTACACTAAAGCATTGATTTCTGCAATTCCTATTCCAGATCCTGATGTTTCAAGCGAAGGACGTGTTAAATTACAAGGTGAAATTCCTTCACCAATTAACGCTCCAGAAGGATGTAAGTTCTGTACTAGATGTAACTATGCAATGGAAATCTGTAAAACTGATAGACCAGTTCTACAAGAAATTGCTGATAAACACTTTGTAGCTTGCCACTTATTCGATAAAGGATTGGATGAAGGTATAAGAGCTATGAAAGAACAAGATGCTAAGCTTAGTCGTGCACCACAATCTGAAGTTCAAGAAAATGTTGAAGAAACAACAGCTGAACAAGAAATGGGCAAGAGATTAGATGATGAAGTACAAGCTCGAAACATCGATTCAACAGGAATGACAAAATAAATTATATTCCCCGCCATGTGCGGGGTTTTGTTTTGCCCAAAATTCAAACACAAAAACAAATATATGATAAAATAATCATTGGTGTTAAAATTAATTTATAAATACACCACAGTAAATTTGCTATGATATAATAAATCGAGAGGGGAATTATGATTAAAAATATAATATTTGATCTTGATGGTACTATTACGAATTCTTATGAGGGAATTGTAAATGCTGTTAAGTTTAGTTTGGATAAAGTAAATTTCAAATACGATGAAAGTAAGCTTATATCTTTTATAGGTCCACCTTTAAAAGACAGTTATACGGAGTTGGGTTTTAGTGAAATTGAATGTAAAGAAAGAATTGAAGATTTCAGAGATTATTATTTCAAAAAAGGTATGAAAGAAATGGAACTCTACGATGGTATTGTAGAAACTATAAACAAATTTTATGATGAAGGATATAAAATTTATTTGGCTACAAGTAAGGTTGAATCTTCAGCTAGGAAAATTTTATCAGATAATAATTTGTTGAAATATTTTTCATATACTGCTGGTGCGACTATGGATCAATCAAGAGTAGAGAAGGAAGATGTAATAGCTTATTTAATTGATAAAACTGGTATAAATCCAGAAGAATCGATAATGGTGGGGGACAGACATCACGATATTGAAGGGGCAAGACTTAACAATATTAAAGCAATCGCTGCAGGATATGGATTTGGAAATGCAGATGAATATAAAAATGCGGTTTTTGTTGCAGATAATCCAACTGATGTGTATGAATTTGTGATTAATCAAAATGATAGGTGATTTGAATGGTTAATAATATTAAAAATACGGTTATAGAATTTTCAAAAGAAAATGAAGAAGTTAGAAGCCTTATAGAAACTGGAAGAAGACTTAATCCTACTTTGAAAAAGGACGAAAACACTGATTACCACTTTGTTTTCGGCGTTAGTGATCTTGAAAAGTTTAAGGATTCACACTTCATTGAAAGTTTATTCGGTGATGTGTTAATGTTAGAAAAATCTGACAAATTAACTTACACAAATAAAATTAATCCTCACAATATCAGCTACACTATTGTACTTAATGATATTTCTAAAATCAGAATATTTTTCATTAAGGAAAACACGATGCAAGCTTATATTAATGAAGATAGCCAAGCGGAAATTTTAGTAGACAAAGACCAAGTTTTAGTTGGCAATAGTACCAAATCAGATGTTTGTTTCAGACAATTAAAGCCAACTAAGCATGAATTTGAATCACTAGTTAATCAAATGTTCATCAATTCGTTGAACGTAGCAAAGGGATTGTATAGAAAAGAAGAAATCTACGCCATTCAAATGTTTTATCATGTCAGAGAGAACGTAGATAAAATGACGGGTTACTATATTGGTAGTAATTACGACTTCAATGTTAATATAGGATACAATTACGAATACATCAAGACTTATCTTCCAAAAGATCATTACGAAAGATATTTGCAAACATATCCACTACCAGAATTAGAAAATTTGTGGAGTACATTGTTCAAATCGTGTGATCTTTTTAGAAAACAAGGACTTCATGTGGCAGAGCTTCTGGGATATGAATATCCTAAGAGGGTTGACCGTGATATAATGCAAAAAATTAGAGATATATGGCAAAGGTCCTACGATTAAAAAAACTGGTTTATAAAAACCAGCTTTTTTTATCCCTTGAATATTTCCAAACCAAACATATCACACATATCGTTTAATCCTTGTAGGATTTCGTCACGACTGTAGTTTGATTTTTGAAGTTTTTCATCCGAAAGTCCTTTTAATTTGTCATAAAATCTTGTTGCGATCGTTGCATACATTAGATTATTGGTTTCTAGCTTCTCGAACAAAATATTTTCAGCATCGTTTATTCTATCTTCTTCGATTAGATTTTCCAACAATCTTTCAAATTCGAACGAATCTTTTTGGTATTGTTCATTCTCATTTAATTTTCTATTTGTTTCCATATCTGTAAATAATTTTTGCAAAAATTCACTGACCACATTGATTTGTTTTAGTAGCCAATCGTTTGATTCTATCATGTTATCACTCTTTCTAAATTTCTCTACTTATATTATACTAAATTTTCAAGTTTTGATATACTATTAATAGAATAAGATTATCGGAGAAAATTATGATAGTAAAATTAAAAAGAAATCCTAACGAAAAGGAAGTAAAAAAATTAATAGATTTTTTAAATGAACAAAACGTCAGAGTTGATGAGACTATTGGTGATAGATACACGATTATTTCTTTAATAGGAGATACTTCAAGCATTGATGAAAAGCTAATATCACGCTTTGATATTGTGGACAAAGTTATTAGAATTGAAGAACCTTTCAGTAAGGCAAACAAGAAATACCATCCACAACCTAAAATTGTCGATGTCGATGGTGTAAAAATAGGTGACGGAAATTTTTGTGTAATGGCTGGACCTTGTTCTGTTGAAAGTGAAGAACAAATCATCACGATTGCCAAAAGTGTTAAAGAAAACGGAGCAAATATTCTTAGAGGCGGAGCTTTTAAGCCTAGATCTTCGCCTTATGCTTTCCAAGGATTAGGCAAAAAGGGAATTGATTTGTTAATCCAAGCAAAAAAAGAAACTGGACTTCCAATTATTACAGAGATAATGGATTTGTCTGATTTGGATTATTTCAACGATGTCGATATGTTGCAAGTTGGAGCTAGAAATATGCAAAATTATTCCTTGCTTAAAGAGTTGGGACATTCAGATAAGCCAATTTTACTAAAGAGAGGTTTGAGTGCTACTTACAAGGAATGGATAATGAGCGCAGAGTACATTATGACTGGTGGCAACGAAAATGTCGTATTGTGTGAGAGAGGAATTCGAACTTTTGAAAATTACACTAGAAATACATTGGATATTTCAGCCATTTCTGTGATGAAGGAATTGTCGCAACTTCCTATTATAATGGATCCATCACACGCAAGTGGTAAATACACTTTGATAGAACCGCTATCACTTGCATCGACTGCTGCAGGCTGCGATGGACTTATGATTGAAGTGCACAACGATCCAGAAAATGCGCTAAGCGACGGGCCACAATCTGTCACTTGCGAAAGATTTAGAACAATAATGAGAAAAGTAAGGAAATTAAGGCAATGTATTCAGTAATAAATGTCAAAAATTACGATCTAATAGTTGGACTTGATGCTTTAAATCAATCGCGCGATTATTTGAAAGATTTTATAAAATCAAAGGCGATTGTTATTACTGACGAAAATGTGGACAAATATCACCACAAAACATTGGATATTTTGCTAGATGAATTGGAGATTGAACATGAATTTTACGTTATAAAACCAGGAGAATCTTCAAAAAGCTTATCAGAGTACGAAAAAATAATGACTTACATGAGTATGTCTTATCACAGAAATGACACTGTGATTGCTTTTGGTGGAGGAGTCGTTGGAGATTTGGCTGGTTTTGTAGCTGCGACTTTTATGCGTGGGATTGATTTCATTCAAATTCCTACGACTGTTTTGTCAATGGTAGATTCATCCGTAGGGTCTAAAACTGGGATTGATTTGCCAACTGGGAAAAACTTGATAGGAGCGTTGAAGGATCCAAAGCTTTGCATTATTGATCCACTTTTGTTGAAAACTTTAGACGATTACGTGTTTGAAGATGGTTTCGGGGAAATTATCAAATACGCGATTTGTTTTGATGAAGAATTATTCGACATGATAAGTTCCAAAAGATACACTAAACAAAGCGATTTATCGGAAATTGTGGAGATTTGTGTGAGCATTAAAAAAGATATCGTGCTCCAAGACAAATTGGAGCAAAATTTGAGAAGATTATTAAATTACGGGCACACATTGGGACATGCTGTCGAAAAACTGTCCGATTATAATGTTATGCATGGACATGCCGTGGCTTTCGGAATGAAGTGTATGGCGAAAAAATACAGCAAGGATTACGACAGAATCTTGAAAGTTTTTAAAATGTATAATTTGAATGATAATTACGATTATTCTGAGGAAGATGTGTACGAAGTTAGCCTTCGCGATAAGAAAAACACAAAAGACATGATTAGTTTGATAGTTTCCGAAGAAATCGGAGACTGTACCGTTTTGAGTATGAACAAATCGGATTACAAAAAGGTTTTGAGTGATATTTATGAAGATTAAAACGGACAATTTACGAGGAACAGTGGACGCTATATCTTCCAAATCATTTGCACACAGGTTTTTGATTTTAGCAAGTGTTGCAGATACCGATACAAAAATTATCATTAATGAATTCTCTAACGATATAATGACAACTATTGATTGTTTGAGAAATTTGGGAGTAGAAATCGACATAAACGAAAATGAAGTTACAGTTCATCCTTCTTTTTTTCAAAAAGATGTGACCGATATCAATGTAAATGATTCGGGTTCAACTTTGAGATTTTTGCTTCCGATGATTAGTTTCTTATCACAAAAGACAAACATCAAATGTAGTGGAAGACTGCAAGATAGACCAATACAAGAACTGATGGATCAATTGAAATTATCGGGGCTTACTTTTAGTGAAGATAAACTTCCTTTTACAGTTGATGGAACTTTTCACAAAATTGATTTTGAATTTCCAGGAGATGTATCTAGCCAATATATTTCTGCGATTATGATGATTGCACCACTTATTGGTGGCTGTGAAATCAAATTGATATCACGACTTGAATCAACTGGATATATCAAAATCACACAAGAATGTTTGAGATTATTTGGAGTGGAGTCTGAGATTTTGTCTGATAAAGTCATGGTAAAACCAGGGGCTTTAAAATCACCAGGGGAAATTATCGTAGAAGGAGACTGGTCAAACGCAGCGTTTTTCTTGTGTGCAAATGAATTAGGTGCAGATATAAACGTTCAGAACTTAAACATGGACTCAGTTCAAGCAGACAGAAAAATAGTTGAATTATTAGAAAAAATAAATAACAACAGAGATTACTGTGAAATAGATATCTCACAAACACCAGATTTATTTGTGATTTTGGCAGTGGTTTTGTCTCAAAAATGCGACAAATCAGTCTTAAAAAATGCTAAAAGATTGAGGTTAAAAGAATCGGATAGAATGCAATCAACTTACGATATGTTAAAATCATTCGGCGTAAACTGCAAAATAGACGGAGATGATTTAATAATTTATAAATCAGAAATGAAACCTGCAGTCGTAAATTCTTTTGATGATCACAGAATTGTAATGGCGGCTGCAATAGCATCTATAATTACGAAAGAAGTTGAAATAAAAGATTGGCAAGCTGTGAAAAAATCTTATCCATCGTTTTTTGGTGAAATAGAAAGGCTGGGTAGCGATGTCATCGATAGGTAAATTAGTTAAGTTAACTGTGTGGGGAGAGTCTCATGGCTCGATGATTGGTGGCGTGATTGATGGAGTTGATCCAGGAATCAAAATAGACTACGAAAAATTGAGAGCACATATGAAAAGAAGATCTCCCGGAAAATCCAACACTACACTTAGAAAAGAATCAGATGAAGTTGAGTTCGTATCGGGGATTTTGAATGATACAACAACGGGTGCTCCACTATCTTTTGTGATTAAAAACTCAGATCATCATTCAAAAGATTACACAAATATTTACAATACTCCAAGGCCATCGCATGCAGACTATCCAGCAACTGTTAGATACAATGGTTTCAACGATATCAATGGAAGTGGACATTTTTCTGGAAGATTGACTGCAGTTATTAACGTGGCAGGATTTATTGCACAAGAAATATTAAAAGAACACGACATACATGTGTTCAGCCATTTGTATTCACTTGGAGATATTGTAGATGAACGATTTGATGATTTAAAATTTACAGACTACAGTTATTTGAAGAATAGGAAAATCGAAGTAATAAACGATGAAATAATTGATAAAATAGATGACAAAATAGAAGAGTTGAGAGATAGAAAAGATTCCGTTGGCTCAAGTGTAGAAACTGTTGTGTATAATTTGAGAGCGGGAGTTGGAGATACGCTTTTTGATTCGATTGAATCTAGATTGTCACAAAGCTATTTTGGAATTGGAGCAGTAAAATCGGTTGAATTTGGTTTGGGCAAATCATTCGACAAATCAAATGCATCTGTTGTGAATGACTGCTATTATATAGAAAGCGAACAAATCAAAACAAAAACGAATTACAACGGTGGAATACTTGGAGGAATTTCGACGGGAATGCCGATAATTTCCTTGGTTACGTTCAAACCACCAGCATCGATTGGAATAACACAAGATACAGTTGATTTGAGAAGTAGAACGAACACTACCTTGACTGTTGAAGGAAGACACGACCCAAGCATTGGAATCAGAGCCGTAAGCGTGATGGAATCCATTACGGCATTTGTGATTTACGATTTGTTAAAGGAGTATGGATGGAAAGATTTAGGAAAGAAATAGATAAAATTGATTCTGAAATCGCCGGATTATTAGAGAAAAGATTTGAGATTTGTTCTGAAATTGGCGATTTTAAAACAAAGAATAATATTGAAACAGAAGACAAATCGAGAGAAAAGGAAATTTTTGAAAAAATAGAACAAACAAATTTAAAATACCGCGACAATATAAAGGAAGTTGAATCCAAAATTTTACTAGAATCAAAAAAAATTCAGGATAATTTGAAATGAAATACGGATTATTAGGAAAATCTTTAAAGCATAGCTATTCCAAAGAAATTCACGAACTATTAGGATACTACAAATACGAATATTTTGAAGAAGATGATTTGGATAAATTTTTCAAAAGAAAGGATATCAATGGAATCAATGTAACTATTCCTTACAAGGAAGACGTCATAAAATACTTGGACGAAATGAGTGAAGATGCGAAGAAAATTGGATGCGTAAATACGATTAAATTTTCTGATACTATCAAAGGATATAACACCGACATCGACGGAATGGAGTATATGATTTCTAGAATTGTCGATTTGAAAGGTAAAGAAGTCGTGATTTTAGGTGATGGAGCTACTAGCAAAACAGCCGTAGAGTGCGCGAAAAGACTTCAGGCAAGAACTATTAAAGTGATTTCACGAAAAGGTGAGCATAAGTTTGAAGATGTAGATTATTACAAAAAATGCGACGTTCTAATCAACGCAACTCCAGTGGGAATGTATCCGAATAATTTGAAATCAGTTATAAAATTAGGGAAAATCAGACCAGAAGCTGTGTTCGATGTGATTTATAATCCGAACAAAACTTCCCTTTTAATGGATTGCGATAGACTTAAAATTCCAAACGACAATGGTTTGCGAATGCTGGTGTATCAAGCTGTAAAAGCGTGTGAGATTTTTACTTCTAAAAAAATAGACGATGATGTTGTAGAAAATATCGTACAGAAAATTAGAACGAAAAATATGAATATTGCACTGGTTGGAATGCCTGGAAGTGGTAAAAGTACGGTTGCTAAAATCATCGCAAAAAACACTGACAAGAAACTTGTGGATATCGACAAAATCATCACGCAAAGATATGGAAATATTAATGATATATTTGCAGTACAAGGCGAAAAATATTTCAGAAAAATAGAGTCTGAAGTTTTGGAGGAATTTTCCAAAGAAAAGAACTTGGTTATCGCAACTGGGGGAGGGGCTGTAACTGTAAAGAAGAATTTTTATTATCTTCACCAAAATTCAGTTGTTTATTGGATTGACAGACCGAACAGCAAATTATCCAGAAAAAACAGACCGATTTACAAAACGAATACTATGCGTGAGATTAGACAAAACAGAAATTATTTGTATCGAAGATTCAGTGATAAATATTTCAACAATTACAACGCAAAAACAACTGCCAAATTAATCGTGGAGGATTTCAATGAAACTATATATTATTAATGGACCGAATTTGAATATGCTTGGCATAAGAGAACCTGAAATTTATGGTAAGCTGACACTACAAGACATTGAATCCAAGATAAAATTATACTGTGCAAAAAATCAAATAGATGTAGAGTTTTATCAATCGAATCACGAAGGAGAAATCGTAGATATTATTCAAAGTGCTTACAAAAAAGCAGACGGAATAATCATCAACCCTGCAGCATACACGCATACTTCTGTTGCTATTTTAGATGCATTGAAAGCTGTAGATGTAGACACAGTTGAGGTGCATCTATCAGATGTAGATGAAAGAGAGGATTTCAGAAAATTTTCTTACATGTCACTCTTTGCTAAAAAAGTTATAAAAGGAAAAGGAGCAGATGGATATATCGAGGCTATCGATTTTTTCTTAAATAGAATATAATATAGGTATGAAAAATCAAGGAGGAGCAATGGACGAATTACAAAAACGTGGTTTATTTAATGAACACGGAGATATTGAATTATCAAAGAGAAAAATAATTAATGGCAATACTACTAATTTGAACGATTTTAACAACATAAAGTACTCTTGGACAAGTGAATGGTACAGACAAGCTATGAATAACTTCTGGATTCCAGAAGAAATCAACTTGAATCAAGATATCAAAGATTACAGAAATTTATCGGAAGACGAAAAGATTGCTTACGACAAGATTTTATCGTTTTTGATTTACTTGGATAGTTTACAAACTGCACAACTTCCAAACCTAGAAGCATACATCACTGCTAATGAAATAAACTTGTGCTTGTCCATTCAAGCATTCCAAGAATCTATTCACTCACAATCTTACAGTTATATTTTGGATACGATTTGTTCTCCAGAAGAAAGAACAGACATATTGTATCAATGGAAAGATGATGAGTTTTTGTTAGAAAGAAATAGATTTATTGGAGATCAATATAACGACTTTTTTGAAGAAAAAAGCGAACGAAACTTCATGAAAGCTCTCATCGCAAATTATATCTTGGAAGGAATTTATTTCTATTCTGGATTTATGTTCTTCTATAATTTGGGAAGAATGGGCAAAATGCCAGGAACTGTACAAGAAATCAGATACATCAACAGAGATGAAAATACTCACTTATGGTTGTTCAGATCTATGATTTTAGACTTGAAAAAAGAACGTCCAGAATTATTTACTGAAGAAAAAAATGCACAATACAAAGAAATGATAAAACAAGGTTCAGAAGCTGAAATTGAATGGGCAAAATACGTTATCGGTGAAAAAATCCAAGGGTTGTCTATCAAAATGGTTGAAGATTACATCAAATACTTGGGTAATTTGAGATCAACAGGACTTGGTTTTGGAGTTATCTATCCAGGTTATGAGAGAGAAATCCCTTCAATGAAATGGGTAAGCGAATATTCTGACCCAAATAAAATCAAGACAGATTTCTTCGAAGCAAAACCATCAGCTTATTCTAAGTCAGCGATAATAGAAGACGATTTATAAAATATACCCGGCATTTTTATACAGTAAATGCCGGATTATTTAATTTAAGCATATGAAAATACAATTAGAAGACAAAAGATATCAAAAAGAGTGCATAGATATTTTTACGATATTTGACTCCAAACAAAATCTAGAATTTGCTGAAAGTGATTTTGTCGTAGGAAAAGATTACGTGAGAAAAGAGAAAACTTATCCATTTACTACAAGATTAGAATTAAAAAGAATACTCTATAGCATATTTTCAAGAAGATACAATTATACAAATGATTGGGGAATATTAACTGGAACGAAACCCTCTAAGATTTTGAAAAATCATACAGACGAAGAATTAAAACAAATGTATTTAATTAATGATGAGAATTTGAAATTACTTAGAGATATAGACGAAGTT
This sequence comes from Finegoldia sp. BIOML-A4, assembly GCF_009679635.1. Taxonomy (NCBI): domain Bacteria; kingdom Bacillati; phylum Bacillota; class Tissierellia; order Tissierellales; family Peptoniphilaceae; genus Finegoldia; species Finegoldia sp. BIOML-A4. The sequence continues at coordinate 60,073 of NZ_WKZC01000003.1, forward strand.
CAGTCTAGCTTAGATTTTGATGAGAAAAACTACAACATTTACATCAATATTCCTTTTTGCCTAAGCAGATGCGATTATTGCTCTTTTCCTACTATTGTTTACAAAAATAACGACAGAAGAGAAGAATACTTGGGGTATCTATTAAAAGAAATAACCGAAGTCTCAAAAAGTATCGACAAATACAAAATCAAAACAATTTATGTTGGAGGTGGAACTCCGACTAGTTTAGACTACACAATGCTAGAAAAATTATTGAAAGTTATTGAAAACTGTTTTGTGTCAGAAAACTTGGTTGAATACACATTTGAAGCTGGACGAGAAGATAGCTTGGACTTTGACAAGCTAAAATTGTTAAAAAAGTACAACGTGACAAGAATTAGCTTGAACCCACAAACTTTTAACGAAAAAGCACTGAACGCTATGGGAAGGATTCAAAATAATGAGAACTTACTTGATTTGTACACTCAAGCCAAAAACTTGGAATTTGTGATAAATATGGATTTCATACTGGGATTATTGTACGATGATGTGAACAATACAGAAAAAAACCTCGAAATTCTAAGACAGCTACAACCTGATAATATAACTTTTCATACACTGTCGATAAAAAATGGAAGTAAGTACTCGCAACAATACGACAAGGGAAATTTTGCAGAAAATATTGCTGAGAAACAAATGCAATTGATAAAAAAATGGACATTTCAAAATAATTACCGTCCGTATTATTTATATCGTCAGAAAAATATTCTGAATAACATGGAAAATATCGGCTATTGCAGAGATATTCCTTCCAGATACAATATCGTAATCAATGAAGAATTAGAAAGCATAATAGGATTTGGAATGACTGCTAATTCTAAAATCATAAAAGATGATATAATAAAATACACAAACTACAAAAATTTAAAAGATTATTCAGAAAAATTAGACGAAATAATAAAAAGAAAGGTGGAAATCATCAATGGGTGAACTAAAGAAAAGAGAAGAATTCAAGTCGGATAAAAGTAGAGTTTTCCAAACGATAAAAGATAGATTATTAGACAATTCAAAACCAACAGGAGCTGAAAATCAGTACGTAATAGATAACTTGGGAGTTACAATGACCTACACTATAAAAGAAATCGTTGAAAACGAAAAAATGTACATCGATTTAAACTCCAAAAGCATAGATGGATATTTGAATTTTGATTTTGGAGATACAAGTTCAGGAAGTTTTGTGGATGTTGATATGAAACTTCACAACAAATCATTATTCGGCGGATTGATGAATTTCGTAATGGATGTGGAAAAACTAGAGAATAAATTAGTGTATGAATTGAAAAAGGAATTGGGAGAATTATAGAACATCAATGTTTTTAATTGAATAATATATGACATAGTCCTCATGATTGTAATTCAAAATTTCTTGTTTTGAATAACTTTCATGGGGATTTTTTGGTTTTATAATGACAATTTTTTCTAAATCTAGTCAAAAGCACTTCAAATATTACAAAAATGTAATATTTTAGACTGTTGTACTCAATTAACAAATGAAATTAAAATTTGCTGTAACCTTTTTGTAACCCTTAATTTTCAAGCATTTAACAATTTTAAAATTTGAGCGAATAGATACAAAGAGTTCTAATGAAAACAAATATCGTTTAAATGGGCAAAAATATGTTCCTTTTTCTTGAATTATTTTTCTGGGTTTAATAAAATAGCCGGGTAGTAAAAAATAAACACAAAAAATCTAAAAAAGAAAGAGGAGATACAAATGAATTTTAGAAAGTTAATTTTAAATTCTTCGGTTGTCGTTATGACAAGTTTATTAGCATTTGTACCATCAAATTCACAAGCAAAAGATTTAAATAATGTTAAAGTAGAACAAAAATCAAGTGAAAATATACAATTAAAAAAATATTGGATAAATGATGATACAGATTTGTTTAAGGAAGAAAATGAACATAGTAAAATAATCGAAGTATTGGAACAAGGTGACAATGTAAAAGTTGAAAAAATCGGAGAAGTTTTTGCGAAAGTAAATTTCACAAGAGATGACAAAAAATTCGAAGGTTTTATTTTCAAATCATATTTGTCAGAAAAAGAAGTTAAACCAGATCCAAACAAATTTGAAGGATGGGTTAACGAAGAAACTAAAGTTTTCGATTCAAAAGAAAAAGAAGCAAAAGAATTGGGAGTAATCGACAAAGACTCAGAAATCAAGGGTCATATCGATGAAGATAATTTAAGAATTACTTATTTTGGAAGAACTGCTTACATTGCTGCAAAGAATACAACAAAGGAATCTCCAGAAGACAGAGATAAGAGATTAGCAAAAGAAAGAAAAATCCAAGCTCAAAAACTTGCAGAAAAAAGAAAAAAAGAACAAGAAGAAAGAGCTAAGAAGGAAAAACAACAAGCACAATCAGCTCCTCAAAATGTTTCAGGAAGAACCATCACAATGAGATCTACTGCTTATACTTCAGATCCTGCAGAAAATGGTGGATATTCTACAACTGCAATGGGAACGGCAATTAGATATGGTGTGGCAGCTGTGGATCCTAGAGTTATTCCATTAGGAACTAGATTGTACATTGAAGGTTATGGATACGCTAGAGCAGAAGATACTGGTGGAGCTATTAAAGGAAATAGAATCGACTTAGTATTTGGTTCAAAATCTCAAAGTAATAATTGGGGAAGAAGAACTGTTAGAGTTACAATTTTAAATTAATTAAATATTATTACTACGATTAATGAAGGCGATGAATTTCATCGTCTTTTTTGATTGACAAATACATAAGATATGATATAATAAAAAGTTTTGTTATTGAATTAAGTTTGTGATTAAGCTATAATATAAGGTGAGGTGATAGTATGTTTAAAATAGGCGATAAGATTGTTTATCCTATGCACGGTGCAGGCATAATTACCGAAGTACAAAATAAAGAGGTCTTGGGAGTTAAAAAAGATTATTATATTTTGAAAATGCCAATGGGGGAAATGAAAATCTCGATACCTGTAGATAAGATAAATGATATGGGAATAAGATTTGTTGCAGAAGAAGAAACTATTCATTCTTTAAGAGATATTTTAAAGAATAGCGAAGTTGATTTTCCTTCAAATTGGAATAAAAGGTACAAAGAAAATCTCGAAAAATTGAGAACGGGAGATATAAAAGAAACTGCTATTGTGTATAAGGGTTTGTATGAACTAGATTATTCAAAAGGCCTATCCATGATTGAAAAGAAAGTACTTAATACCTCCAGAAAAATGCTTATTAGCGAAATAGCAAGTGGTTTGAATATTAAACCATCAGAAGCTGAAAGTATGGTGAACGAATTAATCGATTTAGATTAAAATATTTGTGAAAGGAGAAATATTTTGTTCAGACGAGGGATGTCAATACTGATATCTATCATCGGAGCTATTTTAGGAATTATATTTACTAATGTTATTTTCAATAATTTTATTGAAAAATCAACTAGTGTTATTATTAAGATAGTCGCTATGATTGTAGCGGCAGTCGTATTTGGATTTATATTTTATGCTTTGGCTCCGAAATTCATATCAGTAGAATTAAAATTGATAGAATCTATTGAAGATTCTCTTAAAAAGTTCTCTCTGGTTGATATTGTTATAGGGACAATTGGTCTTGTGGTAGGGCTTATACTAGCATTTTTGATATCGCAACCGTTGTTAAAATTAAATATTCCAGGGATAGGAACTGTGTTGACGGTTATTTTGGAGATAGTGTTCTATATTGGAATGGGGTTTTTGGGAGCAAAGCTTGCTCTTAATTATCATGATGATTTTCTTGCTTTTTTTGAAAGAATCAAAACCAAAGAAAAACCAAATCTCAAATTTTCAAGCAAAGATAGCAAAGTTAGACCTAAAATCGTAGACACTTCCACTATTATTGACGGTAGAATTATCGATATATTGAAGACGGGATTTTTGGAAGGAAATTTAATAATTCCAATATTTGTCATCGAAGAACTTCAACATATCGCAGATTCGGATAATTATTTGAGAAGACAAAAAGGAAGACGTGGATTGGATATTTTAAAAACTATGCAAACTGAGTACAAGGACAAGGTTAAAGTGGTTGATAAAAGATATCCTAATATTGACAAAGTCGATTCAATGCTTGTGAAAATGTCAGAAGAATTGAATGCAAATTTACTTACGAACGATTATAATTTGAATAAGGTCGCAGACTTGCAGGAAGTTTTCGTGTTCAACATAAATGATTTGGCAAATGCTATGAGGCCTGTTTTCGTAGCGGGTGAGCCGATTAATGTGTCAATCATCAAAGAAGGACGTGAAAACAATCAAGGTATAGGTTACTTAGACGATGGTACCATGATTGTAGTTGAAGATGGCAAAAAATATTTGGGACAGGTTATTGAGTGTACTGTTACAAGTGTTCTTCAAACTTCTGCAGGAAAAATGATTTTTGCAAAGAAATCTGAGGGAAAAGATTAGTAGTTATATATTTTATTTATTATTTGAACTTATTAGAGAACTATTTGTGTAGTTCTCTTTTTTATTGCAATGGCAAATCTTTTTAATTAAATTGATTTTTTGATATAATAATAATGAGGTGTTATATGGATAAATATATTTCAGCTATTATAACTGCGGCTGGATCCTCTCAAAGAATGAATAAAAAAATTCCAAAACAATTTTTGAAAATAAAAGACAAAATGATTTTGGAGATGACTTTGGATGTGTTCCAATCAATCGACGAAATCAAGGAATTCATTCTTGTAATTAGAGAAGAAGACGAAGAATTTGTACGAAATTTTATAAAAGATAAAAATTACAGAGATATCGTAATCGCTATCGGTGGAGACACAAGAGAAAAATCTACATACAATGGCTTGAATAAAGTAAATGAAAATTGTGATTTGATAATAAGCCATGATGCAGCAAGACCGTTTATTAGACGTGAAAAAATACTTGAAGCCATCGAATCTATCGGCGATTATGATGGGCTTGTGGTAAGCGTTGGAGCCAAAGATACTATTAAATACGTTGATGATGATATGAGAGTTGTTAACACTCCTAATAGATCACACTTGTATATGGCGCAAACTCCACAAGTTTTCAAGTATAAGTCTATCAAAGATGCATACAAATTAGTATTCGACGAAAAAATAAATGTGACAGACGATTCATCTTTACTTGAAATCGTCGGTAAAAAAGTTAAAATAATTAAGGGCGATTATTCAAACATCAAAATAACAACGCAAGAGGATTTGCTATTTGGAGAGCTAATTGCTAGAAAGAGAGAAAACGAATGAGAATAGGTTTTGGGTTAGATGTACATAAACTTGTTGAAAATAGAAAATTAATATTAGGCGGAGTTGAAATTCCACATGACAAGGGACTTTTAGGTCACAGTGATGCAGATGTTTTGATTCACGCTATAATGGATTCGATCTGTGGTGCACTTTGTTTGGGAGATATCGGCAAATTATTTCCAGACACTGATATGAAATACAAAGACATTGATTCTAGAGTTTTGCTTAGGAAAGTTTTTGAAATCATGGATGATATGGGTTATGAAGTTGGAAATATTGATTCTACGATTTCTTGCCAAAAACCTAAACTTAGAGATTACATTGATACAATGCGTGAAAATATTGCACAAGATTTGCACACTAATACTTTTAACATTTCAGTCAAGGCAACTACAACAGAACAACTTGGCTTTGAAGGCAGATGTGAAGGCATTACAGCTAACAGTGTCTGCATATTAAATAAAAAAGCTTTATAGGTGATAATATGAATTTTCGAAGAAAAATAGCAATAGATTTGGGAACTGCGTCTGTTCTTGTGTATTTGCCAAATAAAGGTGTCGTATTAAATGAACCTTCAGTTGTGGCGATGAATAGTTTTAATTCCAAAATAATATCTGTTGGAAAAGATGCTAAGAAAATTTTGGGGAGAACTCCAGGAAATATTGTCGCCAAAAAACCACTAAAGGATGGCGTGGTTGCAGATTTTAATTCAACAGAAAAAATCATTTCTTATTTGCTCAGAAAAACTTTAGGCAAATCACTAATCAGACCAGAAGTTTTGATTTGTGTTCCAAGTCAAATCACACAAGTTCAAAGAAGAGCTGTCATTCAAGCTTCAAAATACGCTGGAGCGTACAACACATATCTAATAGAAGAACCGTTAGCAGCAGCTATAGGCTCTGGAATTGATGTAACAGATGCAAGAGGTAATATAGTTGTAGATATCGGTGGAGGAACAACAGATGTGGCAGTGATTTCTATGGGAGGAATTGTAATTAATAAATCAATTCCTGTTGCAGGCGATGAGTTTGACAAAAAAATTCAAGATTTTGTCCAAACAAAATACAATATGATAATTGGGGAATCTACTGCAGAAAAAGTTAAAATAAATGTAGGCAGTGCATATCCTAGAGATGATGGAGAGTTGTACGAAATCAAAGGTAGAAATCTGGTAAATGGATTACCAATGCACATCTACGTTTCGTCAAAAGATATTTCAGTTGCATTGAAAAAGCCAATAGATAAAATTGTAGACACTGTTCAAGAAGTTTTGGAACAAACTCCAGCTGAATTAGCGGCGGATGTTTACGAAAGAGGAATCATTATGAGTGGCGGTGGATGTCTACTGAAAGGATTGGATAAATTAATTTCTGAAAGAATTGGTGTGAACGCTAGGATTGTAGATGGTCCAATCACGGCAGTTGTTAGGGGAACTGGTAAATCATTAATGTGGATGGATAAATTAAAAGAAGACAGTGATTCTCATCAAGATTTGAGAAGAAAAGTAATTGTTAGCAGAATGAGATAAAATTGTAATTATTACAAATTGTATTCATTGCTTGTTAACGATGTGGTATAATATATGTATAAAATAAAATAGGGGGTATTTTGATATGAAAATGATGACACAAACAAATTTACAATCAGCATTCGGAGGAGAATCTCAAGCAAGAAACAGATACAACATTTGGGGGAATAAAGCTGAAAAAGACGGTTTTAAAAATGTTGCAAGATTGTTCAACGCTACAGCTGACGCTGAAAAAATCCACGCTGCATTACACTTTGATGCATTAAAAGATGTTCACGGTGATTTCGCAGTAACTAGCATGGCTGGTTTCGGAATTGGAAGCACTTCTGAAAACTTAGAAGGAGCTAGAAACGGAGAAATCTTCGAAGCAACTGAAATGTATCCATCATTCATCGAAGTAGCTGAAATGCAAGAAGAAAAAGAAGCAGTAAGAGCTATGAGATTTGCTGTAGAAGCAGAAAAAGTTCACGCTGAAAGATTCGGAAAAGCAAAAGAATTTGTTGACGGTGGAAAAGACTTAGAAGTAGAAGAAATATTACTATGCCCAGTTTGTGGATACATAGGATTTGAAAAAATCGATGCGTGTCCAATTTGCGGATGCAAATCCGAAAAATTCATAGAATATTAATTTTTTGATATAAGCCGGGTAATACCGGCTTATATTTTTAAAATCTGGAGGAAATTATGGTAGAGAAAAAGGTTTGTATAACAAACGAGATAGGACTTCACGCAAGAGCTGCATCCAAATTTTTGAATGAAGCAGTAAAATACAATTCTAATATTGAATTCATAAAAGACAATAAAACATACAGTGCTAAAAGTATTATAAGCATTTTGTCATTATCAGCGCACAAAGGATGTGAGCTTATTTTAAGATGCGATGGTGAAGATGAGCAATCAGCACTTGAAAAATTAAGCGAATTAATTGAAAACGGATTAGATTATTAAAATAGAGTGTGAAAATGTTTTTACGAATAAACGGCGCTTTTATCGTTTAATTTTGCAAAAAATTGGTGATAATTTATGGTATCATATAATTAAAGAAGCATAGATGGGAATGATTAATTTGGTTTTTTTGGATAAATTTTTTAATATGATCAATACACTAAGATTTTTGGATATCATAGATATCGCTATAGTTGCGGTCTGTATTTACAAACTATATATGATGATAAAAGAAACAAGAGCTGAACAACTCGTAAAAGGACTTGTAATCATATTTATTTTTGTAAAAATTAGTGATTCGTTGAAATTATACACTGTAAACTGGGTTTTGGAGAACATGATGACGGCTTTGGCCATCATGATAATAGTGGTATTTCAGCCTGAACTTAGAAAAATTTTGGAAACAATAGGTAGAAGTAATATTTTGACCAAATCATTTGCGGATATCAGAGGAGAAAAAGTGGATAAGTGCGTGGAAGAAATTGTACACGCTGTATTTTCACTTTCAAGACAAAAAATTGGTGCATTGATTATTTTCGAGAGAAGTACAGGTCTTGGAGACGTTGTAGAAACAGGCACAGTTTTAAATTCTGCGATTTCTAGCGAACTTTTGATAAATATATTCATACCTAATACTCCACTTCATGATGGTGCGGTTGTAATCAAAAATGATACTATCAAAGCGGCGGCATGTTTTTTGCCATTGTCCACAGAACAATCCATATCTAAAGAATTGGGAACAAGACACAGGGCAGCTATAGGAATGAGTGAAAAAAGTGATTGTTTGGCACTTATAGTTTCAGAAGAAACAGGTGGTATTTCAATAGCTGAACACGGTAAAATCAACAGATACGTTGATGAACCAACTCTAACAAAGATTCTGACAAAATTATACAATGATCAAGATTCTTATATTTTCAACAGAAAGGAAATAGAAGATGAAAGATAAATTAAAGAATAGTTCATACTTAAAAAATATTGACTTCAAAGGATTTTATTCAAACAATCTTATAATCAAAATAGTCTGTCTTTTTTTGGCGATATTTTTGTGGTCTTTTGTAATGGGAAATAAAAACCCTGTAGTAACAAAAGATATTCCAGTAGTAAACGTTGAATATCGTGGCGTAGATAAGTTAAGAGAAAATGGAAGAGTGATAATATCACCGAAAACTCCTACAATATCTATGCGTGTGGAAGGAAGAAGAAACACAATCACTAAAATGAAAAATTCGGAAATAAAAGCTTTTGTAGATGTTAAATCTATAAAAGTTGATTCTGAAACATTACCCGTAGAGGTAAGCCTTCCTCAAGGAGTTAACGTAGCAGATCAATCTGACGAAACTATTTTGGTGAAAACAGAAACAGTTGATACTGTTAAATTTCCTATAAGAATAATGAAAGTAGGAGATTTGCAGGGAAATGTCGAAATTGATTCTATTAAATTAGATCCAAAAGATATAAAAGTATCTGGAGCTAAGACGTATCTCAACTCAATTGATTACGCATCAGTCAAAATTGATCAATCAAATATTGACAAGGATATCAACTTAGATTTACCGATTAATCTAAGCTTAAAAGACGACACTACAAGATCATACTTGACAAAATCATCTGAAAGCTGCAAAGTAATAATCGATGTATTGCTTAAAAAAGATGTTGAAATCAAACCAGTTGTGACTAATATTCCAGACGGGTTGAAAGTCAAGAAAGTTACATTTAGTAGACCAACAATCAAGATAAAAGGTCAAGATGATATTATAAAATCACATTCAAATATAACAACCAAAGCAATAGATTTAAAAGATTTTAAAGAGGGAGAAAACACTGTAGATGTAACATTGGATTTACCGCAATCAATAGTCCTTGCAGAAGGCTCAAACGGAAGAATCACAGCAACAGTTGTTCTGGAAAAATAATATGAAAACTAAAAACAAAATCCCAATAATAACAATTATACTAGGTATAATTCTAACAGTAATTTCATTTTATATGCAAAGAGTAGCTGAAACATCGCCGGATTTGCCAAAATTACTGAGCCAAGTTGTATTTTTCTCATTGCCAATCACATCATTTATTGGTGTGTACTTTTCGTATAAAACTGAAAATTTTAAAACTTTAATAATAAATACATTGTTCTTGTTACCGATTACAAGTTTTATGTTTATATAAAAGCGAGTTTACACTCGCTTTTTGTTTGCAAAAAATGTACATTTTAATTGATTTTTACATTATGTGTTATAATTAGATTATAAAAATATGAGGGGGATATTGATGGGAAAATATTTCGGAACTGACGGCATAAGAGGCGTTGCGGGAGAAGATTTAACTGTTGAATTAGCTTATAAACTTGCGAGAGCAGCTTGTTATAAATTAAAAGATGTAGATAATAAATTAATTGTTATAGGAAAAGATACTAGAATTTCTGGGGATATGTTGGAAGCGGCTTTGATTAGTGGAATTACTAGCATGGGTTTTGATGTGTACAGATTAGGTGTGATTCCTACACCTGCTGTAGCGTATTTGACTAGATTTTATAATGCTTGTTGTGGAATTGTAATTTCTGCAAGCCATAATCCTTACGAATTTAATGGAATAAAATATTTTTCGAATGAAGGTTTCAAATTAAAAGATAGTCTTGAAGAAGAAATCGAATATTTGATTGATCATCAAGATGAAATCAACGTTAAAATTACAGGAGAAAAAGTAGGCAGAGTTTATGAAGAAGAATGTGCAAAGGATACATATATCAATTATCTTTTGAGCAGGGTTGATTTGGATTTGACTGGTGTGAAGGTGAGCTTGGATTGTGGTTTTGGAGCGACTTCTGAAATCGCACCAATTATTTTCAATAGATTAAACGCCGATGTAACTGTTACAAATACTGAATACGATGGGAAAAACATCAACTTCAAATGTGGCTCAACAAATCCTGAGGTTATAAGTAATTTGGTAAAAATTTCTGAATCTGACATGGGATTTTCATTTGATGGCGACGGTGATAGATTGATTGCTTGTGATGAAACTGGTGAAATAATGGACGGAGACCATGCTATTTGTGCAGTTGGACATTTCTTAAAAGAAAACAACAAACTTAAAAACAATGCGGTTGTGGGAACTGTTATGACTAATATCGGTCTTATCAAAAGCTTGAAAGAAATTGGAGTAGATGTTATCAAAACACAAGTTGGTGACAGATACGTTCTTGAAGAAATGAGAAAAAATGGCTACATTATAGGTGGAGAACAATCAGGACACATTATTTTTATAGAAGATAATACTACTGGTGATGGAATATTGTCGGCGATTAAATTAGCAGAAATAGCTGTGAAATCAAAACAAAAACTATCAGAAATGAATAACTTGATGACAAGTTTCCCACAAGTTTTGGTGAATGCAAAAGTCAATAACGAATACAAAAAAGTGTACAAAGATGATGAAGTCATTAATCAAAAAATAGCTGAGCTTGAACATGAATTCAAAGATGAAGGCAGAGTTTTGATTAGACCTTCGGGAACTGAGCCTTTGATTAGAGTTATGATTGAGGGAGAAAACCAAGAATATTTAGAGAAAAAAGCTATTGAATTAAAAGATTTAATAGAAGAAAGATGTGAGTTGATATGAGAACAATAGCGATTATTTCAGCATTAGAAAGTGAACAAGAGTATTTCAGAGAACAATTTAAGCCAGTCAAAACAGATAAGTTCAATCACTATGAAATATTTGTTTCAGAATTTGAAGACAAGAAAATTATAAATTGTGTTTGTGGAATTGGAAAAGTGAACTCAGCAGCTCTAACACAAAGAATTATCGATATGTACAATCCTGATTTGGTTATAAATTGTGGTGTGTGCGGTGGATTGGACAAATCACTTACTTTTGATGAGGTGATACTTGCAGATAAACTAAAATATCACGATATAAATGTGGATATTTTCAGCGACAACATCCCATACACTGATACTTTTGAAGCTGATAGTGAAACTTTGAAAAAATTAGACGAAATAATGACTCAAGAAAACCTAAAACACAGAATAGGTCTTATTGTAACAGGAGATCAGTTTATATCAACTACTGAAAAACAAGAAGAATTATTCGAAAAATATCACGCGTTGGGAACGGAAATGGAGGGATGCTCCATTGCTCATACCTGCTATCTAAATAATGTGAAGTTCTTGGTTATAAGAAGCTTGTCTGATTTTGCAGACGATGATGCAGATGATGAATTTTATAATAATTTGGAAGAAAAAACAAAAAAGGCTGCACACAGTGTAGTTGTGTTGATTAAAAATATGTAATGAATTCGTAGGATGAATGTAAATTTGTCCTACGTTTTTTATTTTGCTTAAAAATGAGCAAAAAAAATACATCTGTATAAAACAGATGTATTTTTTCATAATATCAATAACAAAAGGAAACAATAAAATCACAAATATAATTTGTGATTATGGTCGGGGTGAGAGGATTTGAACCCCCGGCCCCATGGTCCCAAACCACGTGCGCTACCGGACTGCGCTACACCCCGACGTTTTTATTACTTGCTTATCTCAAGTACTTTATTAGTATACGATAGATTTCGGTTTAATACAAATCTGTTTATAACAAAATAAACGGAGATAAAACAAAATAATTTCAAATATCTCATTTTACCTCCGTTTTATTAAGATTTTAAAATTTTTTACTTTTTATTTACATTACTTTAATATTCGTAGTAATATTTAAATAATTCGTAGATATATTCGTTATCTTTGCATCCGCCTAATTCTCTTACTGAGTGCATTGACAAAATTGCATTTCCAATGTCTATAGATTGAATGTCCAAGTTAGATACAGTGATTGGTCCAATTGTAGATCCACCTCTCTTGTCTGATCTATTTGTGAATTCTTGACAAGGTATATTTTTATCTAAGCATAATTTTTTAAATATTGATGAGCTAACTGCGTCAGAAGTATATGCTCCATTTGCCGCATATTTTATAACAGGGCCATTGTTGATTAGTGGTCTGTTAGTAGGATCTGCCATTTCTGTGTAATTTGGATGCAAGCTGTGTGCTTGGTCAGCGCTTATTAGATAAGAATTGTGCAATACTTCGTAGAAGTTTTTGCTGTTATCTTCGACTATTTTTTTGAAGCAATCGCTTAGAAGTGTACTTCCTGCTCCTTGTTTTGTAGAAGATCCGATTTCTTCGTTATCAAAAACCATAGCTAAGGCTAATGTGTTTGTAACGTCGGAATCTATTAAGGATTTGATAGAATTAAAAGCCATTCCCAAGTTATCAATTCTTCCAACTGAATAAAATTCGTCATTTTCTCCGACAAATTCTCCTTTTTGTCTGTCGTATAAGAACAAATCAAAATCTAAAATATCTTCTGAATTTATTCCGGTATTTCTCGCTAAAATTTCTTCGAAAGAAATCTTTGAATCTTTTTCTGATAATGCTAAAAGTGGCAAAGTGTCCTTTTGTGCATTGAATTTGTATCCGTTATTTACATCTCTATTCATGTGGATTGCAACGTTAGGAATTATCAACAAATTCTTATCTACGTTAATGTGTTTGATTTCTGGTTTGAATGGATTATCTGATTTCAAAACAACTCTACCAGCTACAGACAATGGACGGTCGAACCATGTGCTTAGTATTGGTCCACCGTAAACTTCAGTGTTTAAAGTCAAAAATCCGTCTTTGTTTACGATAGAATTTGGTTTTATTCTAAAAGTTGGGCTGTCTGAATGAGACCCAATCAATCTGATATTATCGAAATCAGAACTTCCTTTAAAAGCGATAATTGATGAATCGTTATTTGTTACAAAATATCCTTTGCCATTTTCGATTTTCCAATTATCTTTAAATTTTAATTCAGTAAACCCGTTTTCTGTTAGTGTTTTTTTAAAATTATCGATAACGTGAAAAACAGATGGACTGTTATCGATAAAACTCATTAATTCTTTTGTTATGTTCATAAAATCACCTCAATAATAGTATACCCAAAAATAAAAATACTTAATAGCAAAAGTTTACAAAAAATATACTTAGTGGTATAATGAAGTTACTTCAGGGCGAGGTTGATTTCCTCACCGGCGGTTATAGTCCGCGAGCATTATGCATGAATTGGTGTAATTCCAATACCGACAGTAAAGTCTGGACGAAAGAAGTAAATGTAATAATTAACATTTAGCCCTAAATATAAGGGCTTTTTTATTTGCCCTTGAAAATCTTAGGAGGTAGGTTATGGAAACCACAAGAAAAAATTCTAGTACTCAAACTATGGTGAAAATCAGTATTTTAGGGGCAATAAGTGCATTGCTTATGATTTTTAAATTCCCTCTACCATTTGCACCACCATTTATGACAGTGGACATAGGAGATTTGGGAGTATTAATTTCAGGATTTGCACTAGGACCTGTAGCAGGTGTGTTAACTTCTGCAGTTAAGATTTTGTTGAACTTTATAATTAACGGAACAACTACTGGTGGAGTTGGGGAATTATCTAACTTTATATTATCATCAGTATTCGTTGTTGTAGCAAGTTCAATCTACAACAAAGGAAAAAGCAAAAAATCAGCAATCACTGGATTAGTTTTTGGTGTATTGGCGTACACAGTAGTTGCTTGTATTTCTAACTATTTTGTAATTTTCCCATTGTACGGAATTAATTTGGTTGATTTTACAAAAGAGTTTGCAAAAGTAAATTCATTGGCAGGAACTCCGTTGATGTTCGTGCTTTTCAGTATCGTGCCATTTAACATTGTAAAAGGTATCATCGTATCTGCAGTTACAATCGCACTTTACAAGCCAATTTCAAGATTTTTGAAAAAATAATCAATAACATACATGTAAAAATTCATAAAATATACAATGACTCATTAATCTAAGATAATGGGTCATTTTTGTTGTTGTTCAGTTGTGATATAATTTATTTGGTGATATTTATGGAATATATTTTAAATGATTTAAAAGATACTGAAAAATTCGGACAACTTTTTGCAAAAGTTTTAAAAAAACAAGATGTTATATCTTTGATTGGTGATTTGGGAGCTGGAAAAACTACTCTTACTAAATCTATTGCTAAAAGTTTTGGGATTGAAGAAAATGTAACCAGTCCAACTTTTTCATTGGTAAATACATACTACGGTGATGTTGATTTAAATCATATTGATTTGTATAGATTAGAAGATGAGATGGAGATAGAATCCTTAGATATAGATGAGTTGTTGTATCCAGAAGGAATTACTATCATTGAATGGGCAAGTAAAGCACAGTCTTATATGCCTAGAAATTTAATTGAAATTTACATTGAAAAAACTGGTGATGTTTCTAGAAAAATTAGAATTGACGGGAACAACAAAAGAGAAAAAGAAATTATAGAGGAATTAAATGAAAATTTTAGCGATTGATACTTCAACTATGATTAGCTCTTGTTCTTTGATGGAAGATGGACTAATCGTTGGAGATTATAATATAAATCAAAAGAAAACTCACAGCGAAACTTTGGTTTTGATGATTGAGCAAATGCTTGAAAAATTAGATACAGATATTGAAGATGTGGACGTGTTTGCGGTGTGCAAGGGACCTGGATCTTTTACTGGTCTTAGAATTGGAATGACCACTGCAAAGACTTTTGCACAAGTTTTCGATAAAAAAATCGTCGGCATATCTACCTTGGAAGCTTTGGCTAATATGATTAGCACTGACAAAATTATTATTCCTATTTTGGATGCAAGAGGTGGGAGAGTTTACTACTCGATGTTCGCTAACGATTCAAAATTAGAACGTTTGATGGATGATGATTTGATTTATTTTGAAGATTTGGTTAAACAACTTGACGATGATAAGGAATATATTTTCGTGGGAGATGGAGTGTATTCTTTCTTAGATGAAATCAAATCTAAGAAGAACTTCCACCTTGCAAATTCTTCGTTGAATAATTGTATTACAAGGTCGATTTGTGACTTGGCAAATAAAACTGAGACATTTGATAGCTATTACACTCTTAGTCCAGATTATGTGAGAAAATCACAAGCGCAACGAGATTACGAAAGAAGACACAGTAATGATAATTAGACAGATGGATTCCTTTGATTTGGATGATGTTGTAGAAATTGAAAGGGAAAGTTTTTCAGATGCTTGGAGCAAAATAGGATACGAAGCTTGTTTGAAAAATGAATGTAATCATTATTTTATCGGAGAAAAAGAAGGCAAAATCGTGGGGATTATTGGATTTTCAATAGTTGTTGATGAAGCTGAATTACAAACAATTTCTGTGAAAAAAAGTTGCAGAAACTGTGGGATTGCAACTGAATTTATAAAATTTATGTTAGATTTTTGCAAAAAGGAAAATGTCAAAAATATTTTCTTGGAAGTTAGAGAGTCTAACTTTGAAGCAATTAATCTTTACACGAAATTTGGATTTCAAAAAAACGGCAGAATTAACGGATATTACGAAACTCCAAAAGAGGACGCATTGAGGATGATGTTGAATATGGATGATATTAAAGAAAATATAATTACGCTTGCAATTGAAACATCTTGTGATGAAACAAGCGTTGCGATTGTAAAAAATGGAAGAGAAGTGTTGAGTAATGTGATTTCTTCTCAAATAGATGTACACAAAAGATATGGTGGTGTGGTTCCGGAAGTTGCGAGCCGTCTTCACTTAGAAGCAATGAACTCTATTTTGCAACAATCTTTGGACGAAGCAGGTTTATCATTGAAAGATATTGATGTAATTTGCGTTACAAAAGGTCCCGGACTTATTGGTGCATTATTAGTTGGGATTTCTTGTGCAAAATCATTGAGCTATTGTTTGAAGAAGCCTCTTGTAGGGGTAAATCACATGCAAGGCCACATTTGTGCAAACTACATTAGCCACAAAGAATTAGAACCACCATTTATTTCCTTGGTTGTATCTGGCGGACACACTTATTTAATAGATGTTATAGATTATCAAAATTACGAAATAATTGGCTCTACAAGAGATGACGCTTGTGGTGAAAGCTATGATAAAGTTGCACGTGCGTTGGGATTGGAATATCCAGGTGGGCCTGTTATTGACAGGCTTGCAAAACAAGGAAATCCAACAGCGATAGATTTTCCAAGAGTAATGCTTGAAAAAGACAGCTACGATTTTAGTTTTAGTGGATTGAAAACAGCTGTTCTAAATTATTTGAACAATAAAAATCAAAAAACCGAAGAAATAATAAAAGAAGATGTTGCAGCATCTTTCCAAGAAGCTGTCATAGATGTTTTGGTTGAAAAATCTTTTAGATTATTAGAAGAAAAAAATCAAAAAACTTTCGTACTAAGTGGTGGAGTAGCAGCAAATTCTAGATTAAAAGAGAGAGTTTTGGAAAAAGCAGAAGAAAAAGGAATACAAGTGTATTTTCCAGATAAAATCTTGTGCACAGATAACGCTGCAATGATTGCAACTGCTGGATACTATGATTATATCAACGGAAAACAAGATGGACTTGATTTGAAAGTTTATCCTAATTTAGAATTATAAAATGTAGCTATAAAATTAAATATTAACATTAAAAAAGGAGTTCTCACTTTAAAATGAGGACTCCGTATTTTTTATTCAACTGTTACTGATTTTGCTAAGTTACGTGGTTTATCTACATCTAAGCCTTTTTTCAAAGAAGTATGATATCCCAACAATTGTTCAGGAACTACTGAAAGTATCGGATACAATAATTCTAACGTTTTAGGAATGAAGATGATTTCTTCTGAGAAATCTTTCATATTGTCATTTCCTTCAACTGTGATTGTGAATACTTTCGCTCCTCTTGTCACAACTTCTTGAACATTTGAAATTGTCTTTTCAGCTAATTTTGATTGTGTAATAACTGATAATGCTGGAGTGTTTTGTTCTATCAAAGCGATTGAACCGTGTTTTAATTCTCCTGCAGGGAATGCTTCAGTGTGAATGTAGGAAATTTCTTTTAATTTTAAAGCTCCTTCTTTTACACTCAAGAAGTCCAATCCACGTCCTATAAAGAACATCGATTTATCTTCCTTGATAGCTTCAGCTATTCTTTCAGTTATTGATTCTGATTTTAATGTTTCATCTATTTTTTCAGGCATTGTTTTTAATTCTTCGATGTATTTTGAATACTCAACATCTTCAATTGTGCCTAATTTCTTTGCAAAATCCAAAGCCAACATTATCACTGTAACCAATTGTGAAATGTATGCTTTAGTACTGGCTACTGCAATTTCTGGGCCTGCCAAAGTGTAGATAACCTTGTCAGCTTCTCTTGCTATTGATGAGCCAACTACGTTTGTAACTGCCAAGATTTTTGCGCCTTTGTTTTTGGATTCTCTAAGAGCTGCCAATGTATCAGCAGTTTCTCCTGATTGAGAAATCAAAATCACTAGAGTGTTTTCATCGATAAATGGATCGTTGTATCTGAATTCTGATGCGATATCAGTAATTACAGGTATTTTTGCCAATTTTTCAATAGCAACTTTGCCAACTTCACCTGCGTGATAAGCTGTACCACATGCAACGATGTATACTTTGTTTATTTTCGATAATTCTTCTTTAGTTAATGAATTTTCTGCAAAATCTATTACGTTATTTTTTACATTAACCTCTAAAGTCTTCTTAACAACTTCTGGTTGTTCGTGAATTTCTTTTAACATAAAATGCTCATAGCCACCTTTACTAGCTTGATCAATTGTCATGTCTACAGTTTTAACTTCACGATCTACTTTTTCGAAATCTTTATCGTAAATTGTGTAGTTTTTCTTATCAATTTCTACGATATCTCCATTTTCCAAATACACGATGTCTCTTGTATATTTTAAAACGGAAGGAATATCACTCGCTAAAATTATTCCGTCGTCACATTTTCCCAAAATCAACGGAGATTCTTTTCTTACAGCGATTAGTTTGTCTTTTTCGTATTCTGAAACAATTCCTAATGCATAAGCTCCCTTTAATCTTTTGATTGTAGATTTTACCGCTTCTAATAAATCGTCTTTATAGTACTGGCTAATCAATGCAACAACAATTTCTGTGTCTGTAGTTGATTTGAAAGTGTAGCCATTATCTTCTAATTCTTTTTTTAATTCTTTGTAATTTTCGATAATACCGTTGTGAACAACTGAGAATTTACCATCTTCACTTACTTGTGGGTGAGCGTTAATTTCATTTGGTTCACCGTGAGTTGCCCATCTAATGTGACCAATTCCCACACTTGCGTTGTTGTCGATTTCATCGATAGAATCTATTAAATTTTGCAATTTTCCTTTTCTTTTTACTGTTTCGATTTTATCTGTTACTACAGAAATACCGCTTGAATCATAACCTCTGTATTCCAGAGATTTTAATCCGTTTAATATGATTTCTACGGCTGATTTTTCGCCGTTATAACATACTATTCCGCACATATATTTACCTCCAAATTTTTTAGAGATACACTTCATTATTTTTGTTTCAAAATTGCTCTTGAACTTTGTTAAATGCTAAGGCTGTGTTACCTATAGAGCTCCCGCCGAAAAATTCGATAACTCTATCCCTCGTTAACCGTAAAGGTCTGGCGCTTTTTTGTTTTTATCTCTTGAGATATTATATCAAATATAAAATGTAGTGTAAATTTTATTAGCAAATTGCAATAATTTTGTAACAAATGAAAAAATAATAATGATTTTCACTTGACATTAATACTCTTTATCAATATAATATCAATGTAATAGATTTAAACGTTTAAATGAGGGTGATTAAATGAATTTGGCATTAGTGCCACTCAATGAAGATTTTGAAATCGTAAAAATAAAAAAAATAAAAGATGATTCACAAAAAAAATTATTGAATAATATGGGCTTTGTTGAAGGAGCAGTAGTTACGGTTGTTTCAGAAAGCTACGGAAATTTGATAGTTAAAATAAAAGGTTCAAGAGTGGCTATAGGAAAAGATATAGCTATGAGAATTATGGTAAATCATATTTAATTAAGGAGGATACATAAGTGGATAACGAAATGAATCTTAAACACGCCGAAGTAGGAAAATACTACAGAGTTGTTAAGATTTTGGGAAAAGGTCCTGTTAAAAGAAGAATAATGGATATGGGTATTACAAAAAATGTAGAAATCTATATCAGAAAAGTAGCACCATTAGGAGATCCAGTTCAAATTAATTTGAGAGGATATGAATTAAGTCTTAGAAAAGATGATGCAGAAAATATTTTAATAGAAATTATAGATAAATAATTAGGAGGACTTATGTCAATAAGAATTGCTTTAGCAGGTAACCCTAATAGTGGTAAGTCCACGATGTTTAACGCGTTGACAGGATCCAATCAATATGTTGGTAACTGGCCAGGCGTTACTGTAGAAAAAAAAGAGGGAACCTTAAAAAATAACAAAGATATTAAAATTACCGACTTACCGGGAATTTACTCGCTTTCTCCATATACTTTGGAAGAAGTTGTTAGTAGAAATTACTTAATAAACGAAAAACCAGATGTAATTATTGATGTTGTGGATGCTTCAAATATTGAAAGAAACTTGTATCTTACAACACAATTATCTGAAATTGGAATTCCAATGGTTTTGGCATTTAATATGATGGATGTCGTTAAGAAAAATAACGATAAATTAAACACAAAACTAATATCTGAAAAATTGGGAATTCCAATAGTTGAAGTATCAGCACTTAAAAAATTAAACTTGGATGAATTAATTGAAGTTGCACAAAAACAAGTGAAATCTCATCATGAATCGATAAAATCATTTAGTGATGAAATTGAAAATGTGCTTACTGAAATAGAAAATAGTGTAGAATCCATTAAAAATTCTGAATCAAAAAGATGGTTTGCTGTAAAAGCTTTGGAAAGAGATGAAAAAGCATTACAAGCTGTTCATATCACTGATGAAGAAAAAGCAAAAGTTGAAGAAATTGTTTCGAAAATTGAAGAAGAATACGATGATGATGGTGAATCCATAATTACAGATGAAAGATATACATTCATTACTTCAGTAATTTCAGATTCTGTACAAAAAGGAAGATCGGGATTAACAACTAGTGATAAAATCGACAGGGTGGTTACTAACAGATTTTTGGCATTACCAATTTTCGTATTGATAATGATAGCCGTTTACTTTATTGCGGTAAAAGTTGTTGGTGGTCCTCCATTCCACGATTGGTGGGCAGATACTGTGATGGGAACTGCATTAGCTGATTTAGCTACAAAAGGATTAGAAGCAATCGGAACTAGCGAATGGGTAACAAGCCTTGTTGTTGATGGTATTGTTGCCGGCGTTGGTGCAGTATTGGGATTCTTGCCTTTGGTTGCAACGTTGGAATTATTGTTAGCTATTTTAGAAGATATAGGATACATGTCAAGAATCGCATTTATGTTGGATAGAATGTTCAGAAAATTTGGTTTATCTGGTAAATCATTTATTCCAATCTTAATTGGTACTGGTTGTTCAGTTCCAGGAATTATGGCAACAAGAACTATTGAAAATGAAAACGACAGAAAAATGACTATCATCGTTGCATCATTCATGCCTTGCGGTGCAAAAACAGAAATCATAGCATTATTTGCAGCAGCGATTTTCGGTCAATGGTGGTTTGCTCCATTATTGTATTTTACAGGAATTTTGGCAGTAATAATCAGTGGCCTTATTTTGAAAAAGACAAAAGCTTTTTCAGGAGAACCTGCACCATTTGTAATGGAACTTCCTGAATATCACAAACCAACTGTTTCAAATGTTTTGCGTGTAACTTGGGATAGAACTAAATCATTTATCATAAAAGCAGGTACAATAATCTTAGTTGCATCAATTTGCGTTTGGATTTTACAAAATATTTCTGTTAAGGGAGAATTTGTTCATTTCGCTGATGATAGTACCGATACTATATTGGCGTTCATCGGAAAAATATTCGCTCCGATATTTGCTCCATTAGGATTCGGAAATTGGACTGCAACTGTAGCTTCATTCTTAGGAACTGTTGCTAAAGAAATGGTAGTCAGCGTTTACGGAATAGTTTCTGGTGTAGGTGATGATACAGGTAAAATAGCTGATTTGGTTAGAAATAATTTTACAATTGCTTCTGCGATGAGTTTCTTGATATTTAACCAATTATCAGTTCCATGTTTCGCAGCGGTTGGAGCTATAAAAGAAGAAATGAATTCTTCAAAATGGACGGCTTTTGCAATTATATATCAAATTACTTTTGCATATTTAATATCGTTTATGGTATATCAATTCTTAAATGTGTTGGTAGTAAAACAACCATTTACAATTATGACAGCAATAGCGCTTGTAGTGTTGGTTGGAATGTTGTATATGATATTTAGAAAAGATAAATACAAAAACAATCAATCAAAAAGAGCAGTAGAATAGAGATAGAATTTTAAAGAAGGTGATTTTTTGAATATAGCTGATATAGTAGTATTATCAATAATTGTCGTAGCAATTGTGTTTGCAGTGCGTCGTATTATTAAAAAAGGTGGTAGCTGTGATTGCGGTTCCACTTCTTGCCCTCATTCTAATAATTACAATAAATAATAAAACAAAGCGTGGCCTTAATATAGGTCACGCTTTGTTATTGTTCTGAATTTTTTCGGTGTAATTTGTTTTATATTTTTGAATTGTTGACAAAAATATGAATCAGATTGAAACCCAACTTCCTTTGAAATCTCGCTAACGGATTTGTCGGTGTAAGTCAAAAGCAGTAGACTTTTTTCTATTCTAAAAGTAGTCAAAATATTTGGAAGATTGCTTCCCGTGTTTTGACAAATCAATGTCGACAAATAGCTTTTGGACACGTGCAAGTGATCAGACAGAATATCCAGAGAAATCTTCTGCTCACTGTTATTGTAAATGTAATCCAATGCCCTTCTGATTAATGGGTTTTCACAACCCTTTGTAAATATATTTTGGTTTGTAGTGTAATATTCTACGATTTCGTGAAGTATTTCACTGGTGTTTTCAGATTCATTATTTTCTACTTTATATAATAGTTTGTTTTTTTCATTTTCACAATATTTTAAACTTTGAGAATCGTTTATATTTTTCATCTGATTCCATGAAAATATCGCCAATAACTGAATAATTGTGTTCTTTTGGGATCTAATATTAGTTTCAGAATCTTCCCAAATTTTTAATATTTCTTCAGCTAAATCATGTGCTTTTTTATTTGATTTTATCTGAACAGCCTTTATTAACTTTGATTCCAATTCGAACATATACAATTCCTTTCATTTTTGAGTGTTACGAATTAATTATATAACTAATTTGCTTGAAATTGCAAGAAATGATACATTTTTGCAATTTGATTTGATTTTAATATATAATTAATGGAGAGGTAATTATGAAAAGAATTTTAATTTTGTGTATGTGTTTGTTGTTTTTATCGACAAAATCACTTGCGAATACGGATGTAGTTCTGGATAAAATAATTGAGAAAGACTGTTCTGATTTGTCAGAAAAATTGACAGAAGAAGTTTACGACAAAAACGCAAACTTAGTCATAGTAAATGAAAAAAAGGAAAGCGACATAATTTCAGCCCTAAGTTTTGCATATAAGAATAAGGCTGCGATTTTGCTTATTCAAAATGATGGAGCATATATAAAGAAAGAAAGTCCGATATTAAATGAAGCTAATAGGTTGAAAGCGAAAAATGTATATATCATAGGCGGACCAAAATCAGTTTCAGAAGAAATCTCTGATAATTTGAAATTGAGCGGTTTGTTGGTTACAAGAATTGATGGCAGAGATCGCGTCGAAGTGTCCAAGAATGTAATCAAAGAAAACACGAATTTGAATCCTACGGATACTTTAGTTATTAGCGATTTGTCCAATTTCAATTTTATTCAAGCAAAGATGGGTTACTATCTTAAAAATGGATACGCAATTACATTTGTACAAGGTAAGAAATTTGACGATTCAATTACAAAGTTTGCTATTGATAAAGGAATTTCAAATATTTTGATAGATCAACCTACATCGATTATAAGTAGTGAATACGACGAGAAGTTAAAGAAAAATGGTTTCAAGGTTACACGAAATGATTACAAATCGGTCTATGATGCAAATTATGTTCAAAACAGTGATATTAAGTATTCTAAAATTATATTTACTGAATACAAAGATATTAGAACATCTTTATTGGCATCGTATGTTAGTCTACAAAAAAATTACGTAAATATTTTAGTAAATGAAGGCAATGTAGACAAGACTACCAATAAACTTCTTACGACATCTATACAAAATGGTGTATATATCGGAAAAAAAGAAGAAAATTTCGAAAAATTAGCAAATAAATTGGATTTATACTACAAAGTTGAACAAAAATAACAGTTTTTTAATCATTTTAGCTAAAAAACTTTAAAAAAAATGGTATTTAGGGTATAATATTAGCTGGAATTTCTATTTTAAGTGAAATTAATTTAAGTTTTAAATAAAAATTAGGAGGAAAGTATGAGCGCAGTGCTTGTAAGTAAAGAAAATAATCAAGCGGTATTCACATGTGAAATACCTGCAGAAGATTTCAATAACGCAATTGAGGAAAGTTATAAAAAGAATAGATCTAAATTTAGTTTAAAAGGATTTAGAAAAGGTAAAGTTCCTAGAAAAATGTTGGAAAGAGCTTATGGTGAAGGTTTATTCTACGAAGATGCTGTAAATCTATTATTACCGGGAATTTACGAAAAAGCTATCGAAGAATTAGAATTAGAACCAGTTTCACAACCAGACATCGATCTTGATGACATTACTGAAAACAATGATGTAAAAGTAAAATTCACTGTTGATTTGAAACCAGAATTCGAATTAGGTGATTATTCTAATCTTTCAGCTGAAATCGAAGAATACAAAGTAACTGATTCTGATGTTGATTTGAAAATCAACCACGAATTAGAATCAAACGCAAGAGTTCAAGAAGTTGAAGGTAGAGAAGCTAAGGAAAACGACACTGTTTCTATCAATTTCAAAGGCTTTGTAGAAGATAAAGCATTTGACGGTGGAGAAGCAGAAGATTATGAACTAGTTTTAGGTTCACACACATTTATTCCAGGATTTGAAGAACAAATTATCGGGCACAATGTTGGAGACGAATTTGATGTTAATGTTAAATTCCCAGAAGACTACCACGAAGATTCTTTAAAGGGACAAGATGCTAAGTTTGAATGCAAAATCAATTCAATCAAAGAAAAAGTGTTACCTGAATTAGATGATGAATTCGTAAAAGATGTTTCTGAATTCGATACTCTTGACGAATACAAGAAAGACATCAAAGAACACTTAGAAAAAGACAACGAACAAAGACAATTAGTTGAAAAACAAAATAAATCTGTAGAAGCTTTGATTGATGCTACTGAAATTACAGTTCCAGAATCAATGATTGACAACGAAGTAAATCGTCAATTCCAAGATTTTGCAAGAAGAGTTCAACAAATGGGCTTAAATACAGATCAATACTTCCAAATCACTAACACTTCTGAAGAAGATGTTAAAAACGAATTAAGAGCTAACGCTGAATTAAAAGTTAAAGGTGATTTGGTATTAGAAAAATATATCGAAAAAGAAGCAATCGAATCAACAGATGAAGAATTAGATGAACAATTAAAAGAATTCGCTAAAGTATATGGACAAGATGATGAAGAAAAATTCATCGAAGAATTCAAAAATAGTCCAAACGTAGAATTCTTAAAAGAAGACATCAAGAGAAAGAAAGCTTTAGAAAAATTAGTAGAAATCACTAAATTTGAAGCAAAGAAAGCTGAAGACACAAAAGAAGATAAATAATATTTCAATAAATTAGAATTAATAATAGGAGGTTATTATTATGCCATCTTTAGTACCAATGGTTGTAGAACAAAGTAATAGAGGCGAAAGATCTTACGATATTTTCTCTCGACTTTTAAAAGAAAGAATTATTTTCGTCACAGGCGAAGTTAATGATCAGATGGCGGATCTTGTTATAGCTCAATTATTGTTCTTAGAAAGTGAAGATCCAAAAAAGGATATTCAATTATATATCAATTCACCAGGAGGTTCTGTAAGCGCAGGATTAGCGATATACGATACTATGCAATACGTTAAACCAGATGTTTCAACAATCTGTGTAGGAATGGCTGCAAGTATGGGAGCAATTCTTCTAACAAGTGGTGCAAAAGGAAAAAGATATGCACTTCCAAATGCAGACACTTTAATCCATCAACCACTTGGTGGAGCACAAGGACAAGCTAGTGATATCGAAATTCACGCTAAGAATATTTTGAAGAAGAGAGAATTATTAAACAAGATATTATCTGAAAGAACTGGACAACCTCTAGAAAAAATTGAAAGAGATACAGACAGAGATTTCATACTAACAGCAGAAGAAGCAAAAGAGTATGGATTGATAGACGAAGTTATATATACTTCTAAATAAGGAAATATTTATGCCAAAAAATGAAAATCAATATAAATGTTCTTTTTGCGGTAAATCACAAGATGAAGTCAGAAAATTAATTGCTGGACCTGGAGTATTTATTTGTGATGAATGTGTTTCATTATGTAACAGCATAATAGAAGAAGAATTCAAAGATATAGATAATACCCAAGAAAGAATTGATTTGCCTAAGCCAATCGAAATC
This sequence comes from Finegoldia sp. BIOML-A4, assembly GCF_009679635.1. NCBI lineage: Bacteria > Bacillati > Bacillota > Tissierellia > Tissierellales > Peptoniphilaceae > Finegoldia > Finegoldia sp. BIOML-A4. The sequence goes on from NZ_WKZC01000003.1 coordinate 86,424, forward strand.
AAGGATGTGCTTGATGATTATGTAATCAAACAAGAAGAAGGTAAGAAAGCCTTGGCTGTTGCGGTATATAATCATTACAAAAGAATTAATTCTAATCTAATGAATAATGATGTAGAATTACAAAAATCAAATATTTTATTGGTGGGTCCAACTGGAAGCGGAAAAACACTTTTAGCTGAAACTTTAGCCAAGATATTGGATGTTCCGTTTGCTATTGCCGATGCAACTAGCCTTACAGAAGCTGGATATGTCGGAGAAGATGTAGAAAATGTAATTTTGAAGCTTATTCAAGCGGCGGATTACGATATAGAAAAGGCAGAACAAGGAATCATCTACATTGACGAAATCGACAAGATTACTAGAAAAAGCGAAAATCCTTCCATCACTAGAGATGTTAGTGGTGAAGGTGTACAACAAGCTTTGTTAAAAATAGTTGAAGGTACAATTTGCAATGTGCCACCACAAGGTGGAAGAAAGCATCCTAATCAAGAATATATTCAAGTTGATACAAAAAATATTTTATTCATTGTCGGTGGAGCTTTTGACGGCTTAGAAAAAATAATCGAAAAAAGAACAGAAACAAAATCAATAGGTTTTGGGGCAGATTTGGGAGAAAATGAACATAAGAGAATTTCTGAATTGTTCAAAGATATTAGGCCAGAAGATTTGATTAAATTTGGTTTAATTCCTGAATTTGTAGGAAGAATTCCAGTTTTAGTTACACTTGATGAACTAGATGAACAAGCTTTAATTAAAATACTTTTGGAACCTAAAAATGCAGTTATCAAACAATATCAAGAATTATTCAAAATGGATGATGTTGAGTTAGAATTTGATGAAGAAGCATTGAAAGCTATCGCCAAGTTAGCTTACGATAGAAAAACAGGTGCCAGAGGTTTGAGAACAATAATAGAAAAATCTTTGATGAATATTATGTTTGAGCTACCATCAAGACAAGACATTTCCAAAGTAATTTTGACAAAAGAAAGTGTACTAGAAGGAACAGACCCAAAACTTGTTTTCAAAACAAATAATAAATAACACAAATAGCTCACTTTAGGTGAGCTATTTTTATCAATAGATTAAATTCGAAAGAGGAGTTTGATGAAAGAATACTATACAATATCAGAAAAGAAACTTCCAATAATCGCGTTGCGTGGTTTGTGGTTGTTTCCAAATAATATCCAACATTTTGAAGTTGGAAGAGAAGTTTCATTAAATGCTTTAAATGCTAGTTTGCTCAGAAATTCTGAGATTTTTATTTGTACGCAAAAAGATCCAATGGTAGAAAACATCACAAAAGAAGATTTTTATCATACAGGAGTTCTTGCAAGTATCAAACAAACTATTAAAATGCCAAACGGAAATGTCAGAGTTTTGGTTGAAGCTTACTACAGAGCAAAAATCGTAGACTTTGTTGAAAACGACAGTTTCTTAGAAGCAAACGTTGAAGTTATGGAATACGATAAAACAAAATATCATCCTACGGATAAATCACTGACTATGATTAGGATGATTATTTCTTCGTTTGAAAGCTTGGCAGAAATTATCAAAAAACCATTACCACAAGATTTGCTTGGGGGACTTTTAAACGAAGAAGATCCAAGTTCTTTGATAGATACAATTTCAATGCTAATTTCATTAAACGACAAGGATTCAATTTTATTATTGGAAACTTTGGATATGGATGAAAGAATTGAGTTGGTGTACAAATTTGTAATAAAAGAAATTGAATTTTTGAAGATAAAAGAAGATATCGAACAAAGAACAAACAAAGAAATATCTGACACACAAAAAGAGTATTTTCTTCAAGAACAATTGCGTCAAATCAAGATGGAGTTAGGTGAAGAATACGACATCGAAGACACAGATGATTATGCCAACAAAGTTAAGAAACTAAAACTAAAAAAAGATTCTGAAGAACACGTTTTAAAGGAAATCAACAGATTATCTTCTATGAATCCAAATAATCCCGAAAGCACAGTAATCAGAAACTATATCGATCAAGTATTGGATATTCCTTGGAACAAAAAATCAAAAAGTTCGATTGATTTAAAAGTTGCAGAAAAAGTTCTAAATGACGGTCATTTTGGATTAGAAGATGTTAAGAAAAGAATTTTGGAATATTTAGCTGTTAAGAAGATGACTGGATCATTAAAAGGACCTATCCTTTGTCTAGTTGGACCTCCAGGGGTTGGTAAAACTTCAATTGCAAGATCAATCGCTGAAGCAACTAATAGAAAATTCGTATCCATGAGACTTGGTGGCGTACGTGATGAAGCAGAAATCAGAGGTCACAGAAAAACTTACATCGGAGCAATGCCAGGAAGAATCATAACTCAATTACAAAAAGCTAAGAAATTAAATCCAGTTTTCTTATTGGATGAAATTGACAAATTAGCATCTGATTTTAGAGGAGATCCTGCAAGTGCTTTGTTGGAAGTTTTAGATCCGGAACAAAACAGTGAATTTACAGATAATTACATCGAAATTCCAGTTGATCTGTCAGATGTATTATTTATCACTACTGCAAATTCACAAGAACAAATTCCAGATGCATTGTTAGACAGAATGGAAGTTATCAGAGTTACAAGTTATACAGATTATGAAAAATTTGAAATAGCTAACAGATATTTGCTTCCACGTCAATTAAAAGAAAATGGAATGGACAAATCCCAATTCCACATCACAAGAGATGCTATCTATACGATTATAAACAACTACACAAGAGAAAGTGGAGTAAGAGAGCTTGAAAGAAATATTGGAAAAGTAGTCAGAAAAGCCGTTGTTAAAATCGTAAGAGATGATGTTAAAAAAGTTGTCGTCAACAATAAAAATCTAGAAAAATTCTTGGGATCAAAATTAGTTTTAGATGATGAAATTCCAAGGGAAGACACAATTGGAGTTGTGAATGGTTTAGCGTGGACACAAGTTGGTGGAGTTATCCTTACAATTGAAGCTAATGTGATGGACGGTAGCGGCAAAACACAACTTACAGGAAAACTTGGAGATGTAATGAAAGAATCTGCAATGGCTGCAATTTCATACATCAGAAGTAACCAAGAGGATTTGGGTATAAAAGGAGAATTCTACAAAGAAAAAGATATTCATATTCATGTTCCAGAAGGTGCTGTTCCAAAAGATGGACCATCAGCAGGTGTTACAATGGTTACAGCGCTAGTAAGTGCATTGACAGGAAGAAAAGTAAAACACGATTTTGCAATGACTGGAGAAATCACACTTACAGGAAGGGTATTGGCAATTGGTGGTGTCAAGGAAAAAGTATTGGCTGCTCATAGATACGGAATCAATAAAGTTTTCTTGCCAAAAGAAAACAAAAGAGATATCCAAGACATTGATCCTAAAATTAGACAAAAAATCAAATTCTATTTTACAAATAATGTAAAAGAAATTTTGGATGAGGTATTAATCTAATGAAAATAGGTGTAATAAGCGATACACATGGCTCTTTAGATAATACGAAAAAAGCTTTGGATATTCTAAAAGATTGCGACACGATTTTTCATTTGGGAGATGTTTTGTATCACGGACCACGCAATGCTCTTCCAGAAGATTACAATCCCAAAGATTTGGCAGTTATTTTCAAATCTATGGATAATGTGATATATACAAGAGGAAACTGCGATAGTGATGTGGATCAAATGGTTATTGAACACGATTTGACACAAAAACATAGAATCATAAATATTGGCAGATTTAGAATTTTCACAATTCATGGATATGAAGAAGATGAAGACAATAGAATTAGGATTGCTAAGGCGAATAATTGCGATATCGTAATAACAGGACACACTCATGTAAAAGTTTTGGAAGAAAAAGACGGAGTTATTTTGTTAAATCCAGGTAGTCCTTCTATTCCAAAAGACGGTGTAAAATCAGTTGCAATAATAGATGATGATGAAATCAAACTTATAGATACAGACTCAAACAAAGTTTTGTCATCTTTGAAAATATGAAGTCAATTAACTCAGAATTGAGTTGATTGACTGTTTAGTTAGGAAGTGAAAAAATGATTCTAATAGGCGCAAAAGACATAGAAAAATCTTTCTTAGATAAAAGTATCTTAGAAAATGTTACTTTTAATATTAACGACAATGATAAAATTGGAATCATAGGAATAAATGGTGCTGGTAAATCCACTTTGTTTAATATTTTGACAGGAGAATTGTCTAAAGACGGTGGAGACTTGTTCATCAAAAATGATATGAAAATAGGATACTTGAAGCAACATAATTCATTCGATTCGACTAATACTTTGTACGAAGAATGCTTGAGCGTTTTTTCAGAAGTATTGAGATTGGAGAACAAACTTCGAGAATACGAAAATCAAATGAAGGATACCGAAGATTTGGAAGATTTGATGAACAAATACCACAGAGATTTGGAAAGATTTGAATCAATGGGAGGATATCTCTACGATTCTGAAATCAAAGGCACACTAAAAGGTTTGGGTTTTTCGGATGATGATTTGGATAAAAATGTCACTAATTTCAGTGGTGGTCAAAAATCTCGAATAATGCTCGCAAAACTTCTTCTACAAAAATGTGACGTATTGTTACTAGACGAGCCTACCAACCATTTGGATATCAAAGCTATCGAGTTTTTGGAAACTTTTCTGAAAAATTACAAGGGCGCTTGTGTGATAATTTCTCACGATAGATATTTCTTAGATGGAATTGTAAATAGGATTTTTCATATGGAAAATAGAACCATCAAAACGTACGAGACAGATTACACTGGTTTTATGAAACAGAGAAAAATCTATATGGATATCCAACGAAAGACTTACGAAAATCAACAACGTGAGTACAAAAGACAACTTGAAATCGTTGAAAAATATACAAGTACTGATAATGCGAAAAAGAATAAGCAAGGACAATCCAGAAAGAAACTGTTGGATAAAATGAAGCTTATGGATAAGCCAACGTATGATGATGGAACTTTTGGAATTAAATTCAAAATATCTTCACCAAGCGGCAAAGACGTGTTGATGGTTGAAGATTTGTCCAAAAAAATTGACGACAAGCTTATTTTTGAGAACTGTAACTTAGATATATATAAGGAAGAAAGAGTAGGACTTATTGGAGCAAATGGAGTTGGTAAAACGACTTTATTCAATATTATAACCAAAAAATTAAAACCAACTTCTGGAAAATTCAGATTAGGTTCCAATGTAAACATCGGATATTTTGACCAAGAACAGATGTATTTGAACGATAAAAACACAATTATAGATGAAATTTGGGACGAATATCCTAAAATGACTCACTACGAAATCAGAAGTGCTCTTGCTATTATGAATTTCGTGGGAGACGATATTTTCAAACTTATTGAAGATTTGAGTGGTGGAGAAAAGGCGCAAGTATCTTTACTGAAGTTGATGCTTTCAAAATCAAACTTTTTGTTACTGGACGAACCTACTAACCACTTGGACATTGACTCAAAGGAAAGTTTAGAAGATTCTCTGATAAATTACGAAGGTACTGTTTTTGTAATTAGCCACGATAGATACTTCTTAAACAGAGTTTGTGATAAAATCATTGTGTTGGAAAAAGACAAGGCGACAACATATCTTGGAAATTACGATTATTATCAAGAGAAAATCAATGATTTAAAAGTGGACAAAACAGAGGAAAGTTTGAACAAAACTGCCGCTGTAAAAGAAAAGAAAAAACAACGTGCTATCACTAATAATCTTAAAAAACTTAGAAAACAAATTGAAACGATTGAATCGAATATAGATAAAATTGACGAACGAATCAAAGAAATTGAAGATTTGTTCTGTCAAAATGATATTTACGATGATCCTCAAAAAATTCTTCAATTAAATGAAGAACTGGAACATCTTAACGCTGACAAAAATTCTTTGTATTCAGATTGGGAAGATAAACAATTGGAATACGAAGATTTTGATAAAAATTAAGGAGGGAAAACTTGGATTTTTTAGAAAAAAGATTTCGTCTATCTGAGAAGAAAACAGATGTAAAGACGGAATTAATGGCGGGATTTACTACATTTATGACTATGAGTTATATCTTGGCAGTCAATCCTCAAATGTTGAGTGAAACTGGAATGGACAAGGGTGGAGTTTTTACTGCTAGTGTAATTGCAAGTATTATTGCCATGGTTTGTATGGCTTTCTTAGCCAACTTGCCATTTGGTTTGGCACCAGGTATGGGACTTAATGCATTTTTTACATTTACAGTTGTTAAAACACTAGGCTATACTTGGCAATTTGCTTTGACTGCAGTATTTTTGGAAGGTATTGTATTTTTAATTCTTTCATTATTTAAAGTAAGAGAAATGATTTTTGATGCGATTCCAATTAATTTGAAAAAAGCAGTTAGCTGTGGAATTGGTCTTTTCATAGCGCTAGTTGGTTTGGTAAATTCAGGAATTATTTTACAAGGTGAAGGTACTGTTTTACAATTGGGAAATCTCTTGAGCAGAGAAAGCGTAGTATTTATTGTAGGATTATTCATTATCGCTTTACTTTTGGCTAGAGAAATCAAAGGTGCATTGATGTATGGGATTTTGGCTTCTACGATTTTAGCTTTAATTTTGGGAGTGTCAAAATACCAAGGCGGATCTCCAATAACATTGCCACCATCATTAGCTCCAGTAGCTTTTAAAATACAATTCGATAAAATATTTACTTTCGATATGTTCACTGTAGTATTCACATTCTTATTTGTAGATATTTTCGATACAGTAGGAACTTTAGTTGGAGTTAGTGCAAAAGCTGGTATGTTAGATGAACAAGGAAAATTAAAAGAAGCATCTCCTGCATTATTAGCAGACGCGATTGGAACAACAGCTGGAGCTCTACTTGGTACAAGTACAGTAACCACATTTGTTGAATCGGCATCAGGAGTTGCAGAAGGTGGAAGAACTGGTCTAACAGCTTTGTCAACAGCATTCTTTTTCTTCCTAAGCTTATTCTTGTTCCCTGTATTTGGCATGATTCCTGCACAAGCAACAGGACCTGCATTGGTAATCGTAGGATTATTTATGCTTAGCTCAATCAAAGAAATCGACTTTTACGATTATTCAGAAGCAATTCCTGCATTTATAACAATAATTGCGATGCCATTTTGTTATTCAATTGCAGAAGGAATTTCTTTTGGAATGATAAGCTACGTTTTAATAAAATTATTAGCAGGAAAAAGAAAAGATATTTCTATTTTGATGTATATCTTGGCAATAGTATTCGTTTTAAGAATAATTTGGCCTTTATTTTAAACATTAAGTAAAAATAGTAGTGCATGAAAAATGTGCTACTATTTTTTTGTCCAAAACTATTTCAAAATTTAAAATTAAGTGTTATACTTTTATTGTAAACGATAACATAATTACAGAGAATACATAGATTTATGAAATTAATTGTTATAAAATCAAATAATTTAGGCAATAAAAAGAAGAAAAATAAAATAAGGAGGTTATAAATATAAGTAAAACGTCTTCTTTTTAAAAATAAAATCAAAGGAGTAAAAATATGAAGAAATTTAGCAAAAAAATATTAATGCTTTTAATGGCAATCGTAGTTTTAGTAACACCTACTTTTACAGGCGCAGTAAGACAAGAAGTACACAACGATAGAAACTATAATTGGTACATAGATCAAGGAAACACTGGCTGGGCTAGTAACTCAAATTGTGGTCCATCTTCAAGTGTAATGGTCGAAAAATGGTTCAATAGAAATACAATTGCGACAGCAGCAGGAGCAAGAGATCGTTATCCTATGCAAGGTGGATGGTGGTCAACAAACACTGTATCACAATATTTGAATGATCAAAGAATTCCAAATCGTACAATTGTATACAATGGAGAAGATACTTTGACAGATATATTGGATAATGGAAATATTGCAATTGTTTGTGTGAATACTGGATTTATTTCATTTAATAATAACAACAATTCAAATATTGGTAGATTTTACAACTACCAAGGAGGACATTTCTTAGTTGTAAAAGGATACACTCATATCAATAATAGATTGTATTTTGAAGTTTACGATCCAAACAATTGGGGAGAAATGTACTTTAATGGACAACCAAAAGGAAAAGACAGATTATACGCTGCAAATGAATTGTCACAATCAATTTTTAGATGGTGGGGAAATATTATAGTAATAGGATAAGAATGAGAGCCTTGAAATTAATTTTTCAAGGCTTTTTTTAATTCACATTTTATTTATAGATTTTTCCTATAAGTAACGCTTGATTTATTGAATAATCCTATAAATCATAAAAAAGTTTTGTTTGATGTTATAATGAAGATGGTGATAAATATGTATTATGTAGGAATTGATATAGGTTCAACTGCTTCAAAGGTAGTTGTTTTAGATGATTCAAAAAAAGAAATTCTTTTCAAAAAAGTTATGCCAACGGGCTGGAGTTCTGTTGAAACAAGTAAAACTATAAAAGAATGGCTAGAATCAAATGGAGTAAACGAAGATAATAGTAAAGTTGTCGCTACAGGATACGGGAGAGTTTCTGTTCCATTTGCGGACAAAGTCGTTACAGAAATAACATGCCACGCAAAAGGCGCAAGTTTTTTCAACGATACTGATATGACTATTATCGACATTGGAGGACAAGATACAAAAGCCATAAGTTACAAAAATGGTATGGTAGAAGATTTCATAATGAATGATAAGTGTTCTGCTGGTACTGGGAAATTTTTGGAAGTAATGGCAAATCGTCTTGGTGTTGGACTGGACGAAATGTTTGATTTGGCAAGAACTGGAAAAGATGTCAAAATTTCTTCGATGTGTACGGTTTTTGCTGAAACAGAAATCATTTCATTAATTGGAAAAGGTACACCAAAAGAAGATATTGCATGTGGTGTAATTAATTCCATTATTAATAAAGTAAAGACTTTGGTTCACAGACTTCCTGCTACAGATTATTATTTCTTAACTGGAGGTTTTTCGGGGAATGATTATATGACAGAACACTTGTCACAACTTCTGTCGGCAACCGTAGAAACAAATGAAAACGCAAGATTTGCAGGAGCAATAGGAGCAGCAGTCTTGGCAAGATAATGGATTATTTAGATATTAGAAAAAACGCATATATTGATGCACTCACTTTGAGAGAATCAACAACTGTTGTTTCATTATGGGGCAGAGTTCCATGGGAAATTGTTGAGAGTTTTGGAGTTACAACAGTGTATTCTTATGGAATGGACAGAGAAGTCACAGAAGATTATACAGATAATAATTACTGTGATATGTTGAATTCTTCTTTTGCTTATTTGGAACTTGGAAAATGTCCTTTTATGTTTAGTTCATCGTTTTTCATAGTAGATGATAGTTGCAAAATTCGCTACGAAACTTTGAGAAAGAAAACTGACAAAGATGTTTTCGTGTACAAATACAGGGATTATAAATCTTTGATTGAGTATCTGGAAGACAAATTAGACAAAAAATTTGACGAAGAAAAATTTGACGAATTAATTGAAAAATCCAGAGAAATTTCATCTCTTATATTCAATCTCAGAAAATGCGATATTGATGAGAGAAGAATATACGAGGTGGAATATTTCTCAAAATTTATCTTCGACATCGACAAAAGAATAGAATTCATCAAAGAACATATAGATGATTCTTTTAGGGATAAATCATCTGTAAAACTTCAGGCAGCAGCTGGAGTGTACAAAAAATTTGATCAATTAATCAAAGAAGGCTATTTTTGTGAAGGCGAATATCACGATATTTTTACAAAAAAAGGGTTTGAATACATAGATGAAAAGTACAAGCAATTCGATTTCAAACCAGATTATGTGATACGTAACTGTAGCCAATTTGATTATGATGATAATGTAATTACTTACTAGGGGGTATAAAAATGGCAGATTACAGAAAAATGTGGGAAGATTTAGGAATGGATGTCGATCAACACGACGTTTTGTGTGAAGTTTTACCACAAGCATTTGGTGATGTATATTTATCACAAGAAAATAGACCAGAAAAAATGGATTATTTCAACATGGTTGTTGCAGAAATCCACGGGATTAGACCAGCTGAATTAATCGAATTCCAAAAAAACGGCGGAAAAGTTGTAGGAACATTCTGCATTCACGTTCCTGACGAAGTAGTATTTGGATGCGGAGCTATAAATACTGGTTTGTGCTCAGGATCTCAATTCTGGGTACCAGGTGGAGAAAAATATCTTCCAACTGCTACATGTCCACTAATCAAGGCATCTTTAGGTGCTAGATTTGAAAAAACTTGTCCATTCTTCAGACTTGCAGATTTATTCGTCGGAGAAACAACTTGCGACGGCAAGAAAAAAGCTTGGGAAATCATGTCAAAAGATGCTCCAATGTACATCTTTGATTTGCCACAAATGAAAAGAGACAAGGACGTTGAATTCTTTAAAGATGAAGTTTATAGATATATCGACAGAATCGAAGAATTAACTGGCAACAAATTAACTCCAGAATCTCTTCATGATGCAATTGTTTTAATCAACAACAAAAGACGTGCAATGCAAAGATTGTGGGAATTCCGTAAATTAGACAATGTTCCAATCAGCGGTAAAGACTGTTTATTGATTTCTCAAATCGCATTCTACGATGATCCAACTAGATTTGCACAAAAAGTTAATGAATTGTGTGATGAATTGGACAAGAGAAAAGAACAAAACGTAAGCGTATACAAAAAAGGCGCTACAAGATTAATGTTAACAGGAACTCCATTGTCTATTCCAAACTGGAAACTACACCACATCATTGAATCAAGTGGAGCAGCTGTTGTATGTGAAGAAATGTGTACAGGTTCAAGATATTTCGAATTAACTGTAGATGAATCCGGCAAAACTATGGACGAAATGGTTGATCACTTAACAGACAGATACATGAAAGGTATTAACTGCGCATGTTACACTCCAAACACTGAAAGAGTTGACGACATCATCAGACTTGCAAAAGAATACAACGTTGATGGTGTAATCGACGTTAACCTAAAATTCTGTAACATTTACGATACAGAAGGTCACATTGTAGAAAAAGAACTTAAAGATCACAACATTCCGGTATTGGGAATTGAAACTGATTATACTGACGAAGACAGTGAACAATTGAAGACGAGAATTGAAGCCTTCGTTGAAATGATTGAAAATGGCAGATAAAATGAACTACATCTTGTTCAAAGATGTGGCAAATGGACAAAAACTTTACGATTTAATCAAAGAAAATTCTATTAAAGCTACGATTGCACCGACTCCAAGAGTTTTAGATGTGTGTTGTGGGATTTCTATATTGTACGATAACTTGGAAGACAAACCAAAAATAGAAAAAATCATAGAAGAAAACAACATCGAAATCAAGGGCTTTCACGAAATAGAACGAGACATTAATCCTAACAGGATGAAGTTTCTGTAAATTGTAAAATCAAAAGAGCACACGCAGTGCTCTTTTTTGATGCTTGTGAAATGCTTAAATATGGTAAAATAATAGTAGCAATAAAAAGGAGAATAAAATGAGAGCTGGAATTTTTCAATTTATGAATGATGCTGTTAAATTAATTAATAGTCGTTACAAATTCATAAACTTTGTTGCAGAAGAAACAAAAGAGTTTTTTAGTAAAGTTTTTGAAACGAACGAAGATGTTATTAATATTAACGCACGTGTAAAAAAAGAAGACAGCATCAAAGAAAAAATACTAAAACAAAATTATTATATAAAATGTAAAGACGTAGAGGAAGTGTTCAATCTATTTCCAGATTTGATTGGAGTTAGAATAGAATGTCGTTTCAACGAAAATGAAAAAGATTTGTACGAATATTTGAAAAGACTTTTTTATTACAAAGATGAAGACGGCTATTATTATTCTAAGTATGATATGAGAATCAGACTTAACCTGGATCAACCACAACCACAAAAACAAAAAAACGGGTTCGAAATTTATAAAATCGACGCTATTTTCGTGGAAAATGACGATATGAAAATCAATTTCGAAGTGCAAATTAAATCCATGGTTAATGTGTTCTGGGGAGAGGTAGATCATTCGATTTTGTACAAAAATTCAAACTACGTTATGACAGAAGATTTGATACGTGATGTAATGTATTCAATCAAAAACAATCTTACAATTATCGACAAACAACTCAACAGTGTTTACAAAAAAATGATGACAGTAGAATCCAACGAAGATGATGCTACAAGACAACAATTTAAAAGCATCATAACAAAAATGATTCACGATGGATACATGCTTAAATTAAAATACAATTTAGGTTTTGTAATAGATATGAGAAATATTGCAAATGTAGTAAGCGATTATTTGTTTTCAATAATGGATGTTTTGGAGAAAAAACAATACGAAGAAAGATTGATCGACATATTAAACAAAGTCAATGCCATAAGTAACAAGCCAATTAGTTTTGGTGAATTGTATGATTTTTCGGATATGGAATTTGGAGATTACATTCACACTTCATTTGCACAGGGACTTAACAGCAGATTGGACAAGGACTTCAACTGGAATTTCTGTTTGTCGATATTATTTGCCCTTGATGACAGAGAAAACAACGAGATTTTTATGGATTTTGTGTATTATGTGATATATTCCATAAAAAAAGTCATCGAAAAAGAAATCAGCAACTGCAACATCAACCAAACTTACCAAGATATTTTGACGGATAAATTAATGAAAGAAAGCATAAAATATTTGTCGGAATCATATAATATTAATAATTTTTCACAAAATTCATTCGAAATAATAGGAGAAATCGTAGAAGAATTCGTAAAAGATGTGGAAAGCGTGGAAGACATTGAAAAACTAGACTTTTTAGCATTGAGAAACAAATTCTTGGAAAAATTTGAAGGAATCAAAAATGAAGATTAGATGTGGAACTGATATTCTAAGAGTTTCACGAATTGAAAACATAAAAAATCTGGATAAATTTATGCGAAAAGTCTTTACTGAACGAGAAATTTCATACATTGAATCGAAAAATCGTAATTATGAGACGATTACAGGGATGTTTTGTATGAAAGAAGCAGTGTCAAAAGCTTTGAAGACTGGAATTGGTAAAATGAGTTTTATGGATGTGGAGTCTATACATGATGACGGTTTAGTTGTAAAATTAAATACAGATAAATTTCCAAAAGTTTTAGATATTGATGCATCCATTTCTCACGATAAAGAATACGCAATAGCAATGTGCGTATTGATGTTGGAGGATTAAAATGGATTTTACAATAAAAAAACGCGACCCTTTTTCCAATAAAGGAAACTACGGAAGAGTCTGCATAGTTGGTGGTTCGAACGGAATGTGTGGTAGCGTCTACTTGGCTAGCATGGCAGCACTTCGTTGTGGTAGTGGATTGGTTTACACAATTGTCCCTGAAATTATCTCGGAAATCATGCAAATTAAATCCGTTGAGAATATAATACTTCCACTTGAATGTGACGACAAAAAATTGAGTAATAATTCTATTTCTCAAGTTTTAGAATATATTTCTAATAAAAACTGTGTCGCAATTGGTTGTGGCATGGGAAAAGATGAATTAAATTACGAATTGATAAAATCCGTACTCAAAAACTTCCATAAACCAGTGTTGATAGATGCAGATGGATTAAACTCAATAAAAGATTTCGGTGAACTAGAATTTGAAGATTATTCAGTTGCCATAACTCCACATCCATTGGAATTTAGTAGACTTTCGGGATTGGATGTAGAATATATCAATCAAAACAGAGAAAAAGTTGCTACGGATTTTTCAAAAAAACACAAATGTATAGTAGTTCTCAAAGGTCATCACACAATCGTCGCAAGAAATGATGAAATTTATGTAAACAATACTGGAAACGCTGGAATGGCAACAGCTGGAAGTGGGGATTGTTTGTCTGGAATTATTGCAAGTTTTATACACAACACAGATGTGTTCGAGGCTTGTAAATTGGGAGTGTATATTCACGGACTAGCTGGAGATTTTGCAAAACAAAAAATAGGAGAGGACAGCATTATTGCATCGGATATTATTAGAAATTTACCGGAGGCGATTAATGCTTGTAAGGAGAAATAATGTTTAAATATCAAAGTTATTTGAAGGTTGATTTGGACAAATTAAAACACAATTACAAAGAAATCAAAAACATAAGCAATTTAGTCAAAATGTGTGCCGTAGTTAAGGCCAATGCTTATGGACAAGGCGCAGCATTTATTACAAAAGAATTGGAATATTTGGGAATAGATTACTTTGCAGTGTCCAATATAAATGAAGCCTTGGAACTTCGCAAAAATGGAATATTCAAACCAATTATGATTTTAGGATACATTTCCAATGAAAACATTGAAGTCGCCATCAAAAACAATATCGAATTAACAGTTTACGATTATGAAACTGCAGTTGAAATCAACAACGTTGCTAAAAGTTTGAACAAAATATGCAAAGTTCACATCAAAATCGACACAGGAATGACAAGATTAGGATTTCAAATTAGACTTGACAAAGATAAATGCTTGGAAGAAATATTCAAAATTTATAAAATGGATAATGTAGTGTTGCAAGGAATTTACAGTCATTTTTCAGATGCTGATAGCGAAGATTATTCCTATACCAAAGAACAATACAATACATACATTGGTTTTATGATTGATGTGGAAAACAGAGGAATTACTGTTCCAATAAAACACATAGCAAATGATGCTGGAGCGATAATTCACGGATATTTCTTGGATATGATAAGATGCGGAATTGGACTTTACGGATATCATGCATCAGATTATGTAAGAGAAAATTCTAGGTTAAATCTGGAAGAAATATCTTCGCTTTACACAACAGTGTCAATGATTAAAACAGTTCCAAAAGGAACAGACATCGGATACGGAAGAACATTCACGACAAACTCTGAAACAGTAGTTGCAACAGCTACAATAGGTTATGCTGACGGTTATCCTTTGGAATTATCCAACAAAGCTTATGTGATTATCAACGGCAAAAAAGCAAAAATTTTGGGAAAAGTCTGCATGGATCAAATTATGATAGATGTATCTTTCATTAGAGATGTAAAAGTTGGCGACAAAGTTTTGTTATTCGGAAAAGATGACATGGGAGAAATATCATTGTATGATTTGGCAGAAATGGCAAACACAAATGTCTATGAGCTTTTGTGTAGAGTTACAATGAGAATTCCTAGAATTTATACTAGAAATGGAAAAGTCGTAGAAGTGTGCGACTATTTACAAAAAATCAACTAATCTTAGCCCAGCTTTTAAGTTGGGCAAGTTTATTATATTGATTTCTTGAAGTGTTTTGGATATAATAAAAATAGTTCTTAAAATAGCGAAGAGTTTATAGGGTGAGTTTATGAAAGTAAAAAGAGGAGACATATTTTACGCAGACTTAAGCCCTGTTGTTGGATCTGAGCAGGGTGGTGTAAGACCTGTCGTTGTTGTTCAAAATGATGTGGGAAACAAATACAGTCCAACCGTAGTCATAGCAGCTATTACTTCACAAATAAATAAAGCGAAATTACCAACACATGTTGCAATAGAACGATCCAAGTACGGTTTACCGAAAAATTCAGTTATTTTAGCTGAACAAATAAGAACTATTGATAAAAAAAGGCTTCGTGAAAAAGTAGGTAGCTTTGACGATAGAGTTCTGATAAAGTTGGATGAAGCTTTAAAAATATCTGTGGGTATATAATCTAAACTACATATTTTATAAAAAAGTTATCAAATTTGATTTGGTAGCTTTTTTTGTATATAATTTAAGCTATGGAAAATTACGATATTTTTAGATTAAATAACTTTTTAATATACAAAAAAACAGGAACAGATGGACTAAGCATCTACGATTGGAACAAGAAAAAATTCGCATTCAAAAACGAAAATAGCGAACAAGAACTTCTTAAAATTAACGACATATACATCAACGACAGAAATAGTGACATCGAACTTATCGACCTAGTGGAACGTGAACAAGAAAATTCATTTTCTTCAGTTGTGAATTACTACAGCGATATGAGCGAAGTACAACTTCACAAAAAGACGATATTATATCTTATCAAAGACAAAGATTTTGATATGTTACAAGATTTGTTCGACAAAATCGAAGATGATCAATCATATTCTTATCTATTCGTATACGCAATCAAAAAACTCATACAATATGGGAATAGTCCATCATTATTAAAAGGAAAAATCCAATTAACAGAAGAAAACCAAGAAATAGTCACAACCTTATCGATAAGCATGATATCAGATGCACTGTTAAAATATTTTGATTATTTCAAAAAATTCTTCATATTTGCACCTAATTACGTGTTCACAATAGATGTCAGAACATATATACTTATGAATTACATGACTAAATTCATAGCAAAATGGAGAGAGTTTCTATACAAATACTCAAAAGTCGACGACAAAGAATCCACATTCAAATTAATCAACGATTACGTAATCATGCTTTCACAAAGCTTGGACAATGATAATTACTCAATTGAAATGGAAAAAGAAATCATATCAGAAACCAAGAAATATTTGAACGAAGAAGATTATACGAATGTGTTCAAAAACTTGTCATCAATACATGATTCGTATTATTTTATACTATTCGTAGAAGAACTTATCAAACAAGACAAAGACAAAACATTTGAAAAAGTGTGGGAAATTTATCGAAAGAGATTAAAAAGCACATACAAAGACAAAAAATACATGAATATAGTTATGGAAATCAAATCATTCGAAGCTAGAAACGATGATTTGTACCAATATTTGAAGAAAAACATAGAGAAAACATTCAAAAAAAGAACAAAGCTATTAGAAATATTAAAATTCGTAGATAAATTGGATTTTAAATAAAATATTAGAGCAATCTTACAGGGACATTTATAAAAATATGTTCCTTTTTTTATGTCACAATATAAATTCAAAAAAACATTAATTTGTATTACAAAAAAAACAATTACTTATAGATTTTTCAAATAAATGAAATTAATAAGCAAACATTGATGAAATAGATATTAAAGCGAGAAAAACGATAATAAATATTATTAATATTACAATAAATAAGATAAATACCGATCATTTATTAGAAAATCAAATAAATAAATCATTGACAATATAATATTTTTAATTTATTATAAGGTTATAAAAATAATGAAGGGGGAAATATGAAGAAATCAAAATATAACTTTTTATTAAAAGTTGATGAAAACGTTGCGATATATAATTCGTATTCTAATTCATTGGCATTATTAGACAGCGATGATATTGAAATGTATGAAAAAATCGAAGAGAGAAAAGAATTACCAAAGGAATTTCAAGAACTCAAAGATATGAATTTTGTATTAGATGATGATGACGATGAATTATCTAAAATTAAATATGAATTGCTTAGTTCAAGATTTAATAACTCTAATTTATCATTAACAATAGCACCAACTCTTGCTTGTAACTTTAATTGTTCATATTGTTATGAGAAAAATGCAGAAAATAAAAAGTCAATGAATGAATCAACGGAGAATTCCATAATAGAATTTATTTCTGAGCAAATTGAAAGATTAAATACTCTATCCATATCATGGTATGGGGGAGAACCTTTGCTTGAATTTGATAGCATAAAAAGACTTTCAGATAAAATAATAAAAATGTGTGATGAACATAATGTCATGTATACAGCCTTTATAGTTACAAACGGATATCTATTAACCAGAGAAATAGTCGAACAATTTAATAGTTTAAAGATAAATAGTATTCAAGTTACATTAGATGGATCAAAGGAATGGCATGATAAAAAAAGAATTCTACATAATGGAAACGGAACTTATGAAATTATTTTAAAAAATTTAAAAGATAGCTACGAATTTTTACCAATAACACATATAAGAATTAACTTAGATAATGATAATAAAAATTCTTACAATCAAGTAATTGATGATATGAAAAAATTTGATAAAGAAAATAAAATATTAATCTACATAGCACCAGTAGAAAATGACAACGATTCTTATGAGGATTGTCATTGTATCCAAAAAAAAGAGTTTTTTGAAAAGATTCTAGAATTTCATGAAACTTACGGTGAAGATACCTTGCTATATCAATATCCATACAAAATAACAAATTTTTGTGGAGCTGATGCTGTAAATTCATTGGTGATTAATAGTAATGGAGATTTATATAAGTGCTGGTCAGATATTGGATTCGTAGACAGAAAAATAGGAAATATAAACGATAATTCTAATGGAAACACTAATATGTATTATGATTATATGCTATATGATCCTACTGAAGATGAAAAATGTAAGGATTGTAAATTATTACCTTTTTGCATGGGAGGATGTCCTTATCAAAGAGTAGTAAATAACAAGAAGGCATGTAATAGATTCAAAGATAATATGGAAGATTTTATGAAGAAAATTGTCAGAATAAGATTAAAACAGGTAGCTGGAGAATAATATTCTCTAAATATAAATTTGCCGAAATGGCATAAATTCAAGGAGGAAAATATGAAAGTATTAATGGATGGAAGAAATCACGGAGCAGGAACAAACAGTAGTAGTCCTTGTGCAACAGCTGGAGGAGGATGTAATATAAACAAAGGTGGTTGTGTTGGTAACAGTCCTTGTGGTTCAAATGGTTGCGGAAATATTTATATACCGATATCATTTTGCTGGACAGTTAAGGTATCTGGATATAATCCGAAAAACAGTTTAAATGTTTAAAAGATTTATTAAAAATTTAGTAGTAGTTATGATAATTATCATAACTACTACTGGATTTACATATTCAAATAACATAGAAGACACACCTGATTATATAAAAGAAGATCTTTTAGAAAATGTTAACTTAAAAGATAAAATTCATGTTAATTTAAATACTAAAATATCACAAGAAGAGTATGAAACTACAATAAAAGACGTAGAAAATTTTTTGAAAGAAAATCATGTAATTTTTAATAATACATCCAGAGAAGAATTTTCAAAAGAATGTGACAAATTTATTAAAGATAAAAAAGAACATACAATTGTAGATACCGTACTAGATTTAAATGTACTGGCTTCGAGTTTAAAACAAGGACATCTTGGATTTCGTTCAGGATTTTTTACTGAACAATTGCCAATTGATTTAATTATGTTCAACGATGGCTACTACATAAAAAAATGTGCCGAAGAAGACAATGATATGTTAGGAAGCAAACTTTTAGCAATAAATAATACTCCAATTGAAGAAGTAGAAGATAAAGTATCAAAATATTTTCTAGGTGAAAACAAGAATATTTCAAGAGTATTTGCAACTGAAAACATTAAAATAGTTGATAACTTAAAGCGCGAAAATATAGTGGATGGCAATGAAATAACCCTTAAACTTGAAAAAAACGGAAAAATATTCTATAAAAATTTAATACCAATTAAACATCAAAACTGGGAATTTGGAAAAATAAATTCTAGTTATACAGATTTTTACTTTTTTAATGTGAATAAAATATTAAACATAGCTAAAGATCCAAACTTCGCTAGTATCAAGCCATTAAATAAAACAAATTATACTGAAAGAAATTTTTACTCTGAAGCGAAGAATAAAGACTTAGTAATTTATTACAATTCATGTTACGAGAATCCAGAATATATAACATATAATTTTACTAAAGAAATAAATGAAAAATTATATAAAAACAAACCTTCTAAAATAGTCATTGATTTGAGATTTAATACTGGAGGCTTTCTTAAAAATTATCTTAGCATATTAAAAGAAATTGGGTTATATCAAATAAAAAATCCAAATACACAGGTAAAAGTATTGATAAGTAATAAATCTTATTCCGCAGCTGGATTTGCAACAATAGAAACAATGAGAAAGCTGGACAATGTTGAAATAATAGGTAGTGATTCGGGATTTACAATTAAAACTACAACAGGAGTTGATAGTTTATTATATATTAAAAATTTAAAAGTGTATTGCCAGTATGCAAGAGTTTTACTATTTCAAAATTATGAAAGGGAAGATGTATTTAATCATAATTACAAAAACTATGATTATGAAGGTGATATGCTTACACCAGATTTCCACGCAGAGCAATCATTTGCGGATTACATGATAGGAAATGATCCGGCTATGAATTATGCATTGAGAGATGAAGGAGACAATTCGTTATTTAATAAAATGAAGTCTATTATTGATTAATTAAAACAGGTAGTTTGAGAATAATATTCTCTAAAAATAAATCTGCTGAAATGGCATAAAATTCAAGGAGGAAAATATGAAAGTATTAATGGACGGAAGGAATCACGGAGCAGGAGCAAGTGGAAGTGGAGTTTGTAGCATAAACGAAGCTTCTTGTTGGAATAAATATTGCACCTGTTTTGGAGCTTTAGTATGCATCACAGATTTTTGTAAATGGTACATTAATATTAAAAGTAATGGACATGTTACAAAGTCAGATATTAAGTAAAATAATAAAGTTAGTTGTGGTTATGATTTTTTTTATAACCACTACTAGTTTTGTTAGACAGGATGAAATTATAACAATTAGTAATCAAGACTTCATTGATTATATCAACACAAGCAATGTTGAGAAATATGATTCGCATAAAATTGACGGCACTGAACCAATAAGTTCTTATAAATACAAAAAACAGGTAATGGATATAAGAGATTTTATGGAAGATAATCATGCTTTTTATGATAAAGCAAATATAGATGAAATTACAAATTCATACAATGAATTATTAACAGACACTAAAAATAAAACTGTCTTGGATTTAAATATAGAGTTAATGAGAATAATCTCAAACTATAGACAAGGTCATGTTTCTGTCCTTCCAATAGATGTGAAAAAATCTGCAGTTTTTATAGATGAATTCAATGGGAAATACTACATAGTAGGTACTAATGAACAGTTTAATAACTTATTAGGTTCAGAAGTCATAAGTATAAACAATATTAAAACAAAAGATATTGTTAATAAACTAGAACCTTATGCTAATGGTGAAAATAAAAGCTTCAAACTTCGTAGACAAAATTCTTACTTAAATTCTTACGATATCTTGAAAAGAGAAAATGTTGTAACAGAAAAACAAAATATTTATGAATTAAAAACAGGAGATAAAATTATAAAAGTAGATATACCATTTGTTAAGTTAGATGATTTAATAGTAAGTAAATTAAAGATAAATGGGAGAAAAACAGATATGTTACAATATGAAAGAAAAAGAATTAGTAACAAGAATAATGCTTCAATAAAACCATTATCATATCCTGTTGATGTAAGCAAATTATACTATATTGAAACAGAAGGTGACAATTTGATTATTAGGTATAATTCCTGCACAGAAAACGAAAACTATAATATTGAAAAATTCACCAAGGATGTCTGTGACAAATTAGATAGTAATATATTTTCAAATATAATCATAGATTTAAGATATAACTCCGGAGGAGATTCCTCATATATCTTCAATATTTTTAGTAAGATGATGGCATATCAGGGGGCAAATCCTAAAACTAAAATAAAAGTTCTAGTAAGCGATGGAACTTACTCTGCTGCAGGAGACTGCGCTTTGCTATTTGTAAAGAATTTTCATAACGTTGAAGTAATTGGTACAGATAGTGGATTTCCAGTATTAACATATGCTGGAAATGTTAATATGTTTTATACTAAAGATACTTATTTTCAAATATCTTACTGTATGAAGGTTTTTAGAGAACACTATGAAAATGTCGATTCGTATTTATTTAATTATATGAACTTTGATTTTGACAAGAATACAATGACACCAGACTTCCACGCAGAGCAATCTTTTGCAGATTACATGATAGGGAATGATCCAGCGATGAATTATGCATTGAGAGATGAAGGCAATAATTCCTTGTTTGATAAAATAAAGGGAATATTTAATTAGACAATTAGGAGAAAATATGATAAAAATACTAAGAAAAACATATAATTATTGTAAACCAAATAAAGTTCATTTGTTTCTTTATTATTTTATATCCTGTTGTTCTACATTAGTAGGTATTCTCACTCCATATATTACAGGTAATTTTATTGATATATTATCTAATAAAACAGCGACTAAAGAAAACATATACATTTATTGTTTTTGGGTAGCTGTTCTTGGAATTGTAAGTATAGTATTTGGATTCATAACTGAGAGGCTTTATTTAAAAATCCAAGTTAATTCAGCCTTTAAAATGACTAAAATGATGATTGAAAAAGTTCATAATATAAATTACTTACTTATATCAAAATTTGATGCAAGTTATTTGATAGATAGAATGAATAGTGACACTAATGAAATAATTATATTTTCATTGACAAGTGTAAGAAACATATTAACTCAGATTTTGTCGGTAGTATTATCGTTCATACTTGTATTTGCTTTTAGTAAATTGATTGCTTATATTTTAATTTTAGCAAGTTTTCTATATTTAATCACATACAAGTTAATGAAAAACAAAGTTTATGAGAGCAATTATAAAGTTATAGAAACCAGATCAAAATTCTTTTCTAACAGTTATAAGCAAGTAGAAGATGTGAAAACAGTAAAATTATATGGATTAACAGAAGTTTTGAAAAAATCATATTCAAATATATTTTCAAATTTATTTGGGAAAATTTTGGATAACCAAGTAATAACATACATTTACTCATCAATGGATAGTATAATATCCATACTTACTAGGACATTTATATTTGTAATAGGTGGAATAAAAGTAATAAAAGGGCAAATGACTATAGGACAGTTCACAATAGTTTTGCTATTGTTCAATAATATATTAGATTCTGTAAGTTTTGCATTTAATCTTGGTGAATCATATCAAAAAGCTAAAACTGTTGATAAAAGAATAGATGAAGTATTAAATATGAAAGTGGATAGATTTGGTAAAGTACAATTAAACCATATAGATTCTATAACTTTAAAAGATATTAGTTTTTCTTATGTGGAAAATGAAAAAATAGTTGATGATTTTAGCTATAAATTTGAAAAGTCAAATATCTACACGATAGTTGGAAATAATGGAGCAGGGAAAAGTACACTCATCAATCTAATTCTAGGATTATTTGGTGATGAGTACCAAGGAAATGTATATTACAATGATGTGAATTTGAAGAATTTGGATATCAACAATCTTAGAACTAAGAACATATCCATAACTACACAATATGCTGAAATAATTAACTTCTTGGAAGATATAGAAAAATTTAATTCATTTAATATATCAAATGATTTGATTAATGTATTGGAATTAAATAAGCTTATTAGCATAGAAAATAATAAACCAAAGTTGCAAAAAACAAAAGATTTTTCAGGAGGAGAAAAATACAAGTTATCTTTGCTTATAGCTTTATCAAAAGATTATGATGTGATTATTTTAGATGAACCTTCTGCAATGCTTGACAAAGAAAGTACAAATAACTTATTAAATTATCTTCAACAAATAAAAAATGATAAGATAATTATAATGATTTCACATGATATCAGATTAATCGATGTTAGTGATGAGGTTGTGAGATTGTCAAAGTAAATTATAATAATAACAGATAAATTAAAAATGCGATATATTCACATCAAAGTAAACTGGATATATAATCAAAAAAAATAGTAAAAAAATAAATAGCATTGTATTGTTTTTCTATTAACGATAAATTGTTGAGTTAGCATGTTAATGAAAACTATCGCTACGATGATAGATGCCTATAGGTTATCCCTAGAAAACACTGAATCTTAGAGAAGATTGCATCAAACCTAAAAGAATAAGATATGATCTTATGACAAATAAAAACAATTAATTACAAAACACAAGGAGAAGAGATGAAGGAATCAAAATACAATTTTATTTTTAAAGATGGAGAAGATAATATATTATATAATTCGTTGACAGGAGCTATAGCACAAATAAACGATAAAGAAAGAAAGCTTATTGAAAGGCGAATGTTTTCTGATTTGGAAGATATAGATGATTATATTAAAGAAGGATTTTTTATAAATGATGAGATAGATGAAGTAGAATTGATTAGACATAATATGCTATGTTCTAAATTTAATACTGATAAATTATCTATAATTATCGCGCCTACTATGGGGTGTAACTTTAATTGTTCATATTGCTTCGAAAACGACATCAGATCAAATGCAATAATAAATGATAAAGTAATTAAATCAATTTATGATTTTGTTGATAGTAAAATAAATACAATTTCAGAACTTAATATCACATGGTATGGCGGAGAACCATTACTCCAAATAAATAAAATTGTAGAAATGTCTGAGTTTTTTCTGAAACTTTGTCATGAAAATAATGTGTTATACTATTCTACTATGATAACAAACGGATTTCTATTAAATGATGAGAATTCGATAAAGCTAAGAAGATGTAATATAAATACCATTCAGATAACACTAGATGGAAATGAAAAAACGCATGATATGCAAAGAAGATTAAAGCCAAATCGTCCTACATATAAAAAAATAATTGCTAATATAAAAGAAAATATTGATAATTTACCAAATATTTCCATAAGAATTAATATGACTAAGAATAATATTGATAGTTTTTACGATATTGTAGATGAAATAGGAAATTTTGATAAGAAAATAAGCATATACCTTGCTAAAGTTGAAGATTATAATTGTACTTGTAATGAAGACACTTACTTAACAAATGAAGAATTTCTTGAAGAAAAAATAAAGTTTATACAATATTACAAAAATAGAGACATAGACAATATGTATCCAAAGGAAACCCCATACTATTGTTCAGCGCAGTCAATTAATTCAGTGGTTATAGATAGTGAAGGGTATCTGTACAAGTGTTTTGTAGATATAGGATATATCAAAAGATCTTATGGCAATATATTAAACATATCAAAAATAGATATCAAAAACATGTTAAATTATTTGAAATTCGATCCAACATATGATGAAGTATGTAAAAACTGCAAGTACTTGCCATTATGTATGGGGGGATGTCCATATAAGAGAAATATTAATAAACAAGAAAATTGTATTTATTTCAAAGGCTATATAGATAAGTTATTAATTAACTTAATTAATATAGAAATTAATAGAAAGAAGGTGATTTAGAAAAATATCGAAAACGAATTAGCCGATGTAGGTTGTGTGATATAGTAATTAGGCTACAAGGATATAGAATTCTATATTACAGAAAAAATAATAACAGACATATTGAAAGGAGTATTTTATGAAAATCATTAAAGAAAGAAACAGTAGAAACTTAATTCAAATAAAACCAAATTCAAGTTCAGCTTGTATAGTATTGGACGGAGGTGGAAGATGTATAGATATACCATATCCATGTGTTAATCCATACAGAAAAGGGATACAAATTAAAAATGATAAATAAGATCAAAAAAATAAGCGCTGCTATAATTATAGTTATAGCAGTAGCTTTTTCTAATATTTCATATTCTGAAAATGAACTTGATAATATAGAAGTATTAACATTCTCTGTAAATAGCATATACCACAAGGGAAACTTGGACACAAACAAGGAAAAACACAAAAAGCTTGGAGAGATAGAATTAAATAGAGTTTTATCAAAAGAAGATTACATCAAAGATGTTAATAATTTCAAAAGTTTTTATATCCATGAACAAGGATATCTTGGAGGATACACAAAAGAACAGCTAGATTCGGATATTGATAAATTACTACAAAATCCAACAGGAAATACCGTTGGTGATTTGAATTTGCAACTTGCTAAAATAATATCTAATATGAATGATGGACACACAACTCCTATGTATTTTTTAGGGACAGAGCGATTCCCGTTCATAATAAAAATAATTGGTAACGAATTCTACATAATAAACACAACAGAAAAGTGCAAAGACTTATTGTATTCTAAAATAGTAAGCATAGAAGGTGTAAAATCATCTGAAATATTGAAAATAGTGAGCAAATACATTTCTGCAGAAAATGAAACTGGCAGGAAAAATCTTTTACATTATGGTTACATGTTATACACTGATTTACTTAAAAAAGAAAATATAATAAAAGGGAATAAAGTACATTTACAAATTTTGCAAAATGGAAAAATCGTTGATAAAATTGTAGACACCATTAAAACTGATAATATTGGAATATACAAAAATTATTACGATGATGAAAGCTACAATCAAATAATGTACGATACTAATGAATTAAAATGGGATGCATATACAAATTGGGGAAAAGAACAATTCACAGAAAATAAACCATTTTACTTCTATAAATCAAACAGAAATTTAGTAATTAAATATAATTATTCTTATGATATGAATAAAGATAACGTATTAAAAGATATGATAACTAAAATGCAAAATGAAATACAAGCAAAAGATATTGACAACATCATATTAGACATCAGATATAATGGTGGTGGTAATGAATTACATACAAGAGAATTAGAGTTTGCCATAATGCAATATCAATTATTAAATCCAAAAATCAATATTAAAGTGTTAACTAGTGAGGGAACTTTTTCAGCAGCTACAAAAATGATAGATAGTGTAAAAAGAAACTTACAAAATGTAAAATTAATTGGAACAAATACTGCGGGAGCTTCCAATTTTGCGAATTATGCAGGAAACATCATCTTTCTTGGAAAGAGTGAACTATTTATATATACATCCGATAGAATGATAAGATACGATTATACATACAATGATGTGTTACATTCTTCCTATCTTAATAGAAGAGATGGATCAACGTGGTATCCTGATATGTTTATCGAAAACCAAATCGAAGATTACGCAGTTGGCAATGACAAGGTTATGAATTATGCTTTGTTAGATGGGGACAATAGTTCTTTGCTTGATAAAATAAAGAGAATATTTAATTAGATATTTCTAGGAAATATGAGAAGCTACAAAGACCACATGAATTGAAATTCAATTTTGTGGTCTTTTTGCTTGTAGATATTTATTTTTGAATTATTAATTTATCAACTGGTCTGTCAAACTCTTCGGGGTGCAAATCATCTACTAATTGAAAATCGTAGACTATGGATACTTTGTAGGAATCTTCGCCGATTTTGTCGATGAATCTGTCGTAGAATCCTCCGCCGTAGCCGATTCTGTATTTGTTTTTGTCGAAGCATAATCCAGGTACTAGCATGAAATCAAATTTAACGTCTGATTCAACTGGGTTTTTGGGCTCTAGGATTCCGTAAGCTCCAGGAGCCAAATCGTCCATGCTTTTGATTTGTACTGCAATCATATGTCCTTTTGATTTTACGTAAGGAACGTATACTTTTTTTCCTTGTTCCAACAAATCTTTTATGAGCTCGTGAGTGTTAAACTCAGAGCCAAAGCTCACATACACAAAAAAGTTTTCGGAATTTTTGAATTCTTCTAAGTTTTCCAATTCTTTTAAGAGTTCATCGTCGACTTTTTGTTTGTCGGAGATGGAGTCTCTTTGTTTTAAAATTTGTTTTCTAATTTCTTTTTTGTTCATTTTCATCACCTAAAATATATATACCCTAAAAAGATTTAAATATCCAGTTGTTTAAAAATTTAAAAAGACTGTGATATAATTAGGTTTACGAGGTGAAAAATGTTAGAATTCGTTCATGTCGATAAGACATATAAAAATAAAGTGTGCGCACTAAACGATTGCAATTTTAAAATTGAGCAAGGTGAATTTGTTTTTTTGATTGGGCCAAGCGGTGCGGGCAAATCAACTATTACGAAACTTATACTTAAAGAAATAAATCCAGATAGGGGTAAGATTTACCTTTACGGTGAAGACATAACCAGATTAAAAGCACGAAAGGTTCCTAAATTAAGACAAAGTATAGGAATGGTGTTCCAAGATTTTAAATTATTGGAAAATAAGACTGTGTACCAAAACATAAAATACGTTATGCAAATTTTGGGGAAGAGTTCTTCAGAGATAAAATCTACGATTGATACTGTGCTTGATTTGGTAAATTTGAAAGACAAAAAGAATGCATATCCTCACGAATTATCCGGCGGGGAAATGCAAAGAGTGTGCATTGCACGTTCAATGGTTAATAAACCAAAACTACTTATTGCAGACGAACCTACGGGGAATTTGGACCCTGTGACTAGCATGGACATAGCCAATGCTTTGGTTAGAATTAATGAACGTGGCACGACTGTTTTGATGATAACTCACGAGAAAGATATTGTGAATAAGTTACAAAAAAGAGTGATTCAATTGGACAAAGGAATTATTGTTAGAGATGAAGAAGGTGGAATGTATGAGAAGAATTAGAGTTATGATATCCACTTTGAAGGAAGGATTTGTAGGTATTTGGAAAAACAGATCGATGGGACTTGCATCTTTGACGACGATATCTCTGGCTCTTTTGATTTTGGGATCTGTAATTATATCTATGTTGACGATGAATCAAGCTGTAAAAGACATCGAAGGAAAAGTTAATCTTGTCAATGTGTACTTGGAAAATGGAATTCAAGAGGACAAGACGAAAAAGATTGAACAGTTTATCAAACAAAAAGATGGAATTAAGGATTTGAAGTATGTTTCCAACAAACAAGCTATGGAGAATTTCTCCAAGTCTTTAGATGATAAAACTTTGATTGAAGGAATGGAATCAGCTTTTCCTGCATCATTTGAAGTTACATTGAAGGATGTAAACGACGCTGAAAAATACGTCAGAGAATTTCAAAAAATAGATGGCGTTGAAAAGGTAAGTTTTTACAAGGATTTAATTGCGAAAATTTCAAATGCATCTAGAATTGTAAAATACGCTGGATCAATCGTAGTTGCAATATTGGTGATGATTTCAATAATAAATATTTCAAATACGATTAGATTAACTGTGTATGCCAGAAGAAAAGAAATTGCCATTAAGAAAAATATTGGTGCATCGAATTTGGTAATATCTGCACCGCTTGTTGTTGAGGGAATATTTTTCGGAATAATCGGCGCTGTGGTTGCGTTTTTGGCTTGTTATTACCTGTACAGATATGGATATTTGAGGTATAATAAGACTGTGTATGGATTGATATCAACTTATTTGGTTCCACCAGTGATGATTAGGTGGGATTTATTGAAGATTTTTATCAGTCTAGGTATCGGAATTGGAGCATTCGGTTCCGTATTAAGTAGCAAAAAATATCTCAAAATATAAGGAAGGAATTATGAAGAAGAAAATTGTCGCATTAGCCTTGTGCATGATGCTTATGACTAATGCAGTGTATGCAGACAAATTAACCGAATTAAATAACGAAAAAAAAGCAAAAACTTCGGATTTAAACGAATCTAAATCCAACCTAAATAAATTAAAAGATGACAAAGATGCTGAGTTGGAAAAGTTGAAAAACATCAACTTAAAATTAACTCAAACTCAGTCAGAACTTGCTATTCAACAACAAGAATTGGCAAAAATTAATAAATCAATAGATGACACTAAAAAAGAAATCGAAAATTACAAATCTAGTATCAACGAAAAAACAAAAGAATTTCAAAAAAGATTAAAAGGAATGTACATATCAAAAGACGGCGCAAAAGTCGATGTGCTTTTCGGATCTGGAAATTTGAATGATTTATTGAACAACGTAAGTTTGATGAATTACATTGCTAGGTTTGATAAAAATCTATTGAATGATTTAAAACACGAAAAAATTTCATTAGATTACAAAGAAGATGAACTAAAATCCAAAATGCAAACAATGGAAATTGTAAAAAAGAATTTGGAATTAAAAGTCGTAGCGTTAAACGATACATTAGCTGAACAACAAAAATTAATCGACGATATTTCTAAAAATGTAACGATGACTGAATCAGAAATATCTTCATTAATAAAAGAGCTTGAAAAAATTGATGGCAAAATCGACCAAGAAAAAAAGGCTATACTACAAGCAAAATTACTTGCAGCACAAAGAGCTCAAGCTGAAAAAAGAAGACGTGAAATGGCGCAAAGAAACAAGGCAATCAATACTAATATTTCAGCACCAGTCATCAATAACGACGGAGCATACTTACAATGGCCGGTACCATCATCTCACAGAATGACTTCTTTTTATGGATGGAGAAGCGATCCATTCGGAAGAGGATCGGGATTTCACACGGGATTAGACATTTCAGCACCAATGGGAACAAATGTCATATCTGCAGAAGATGGAGTTGTAGTTCATGTTGGATGGAGCGGTGGCTACGGAAATCTTGTGAAAGTTCAACATGATAATGGAGCATTGACATATTATGGACACTTGAGTGGATTTAATTGTAGTGTAGGTCAACGAGTAAAACGTGGACAATTAATCGCATATATAGGATCAACTGGATATTCAACAGGACCTCATCTTCATTTTGAAGTTAGATTCAATGGTCAACACACTGATCCATTAAACTATCTAAGATAATTATGAAACTAAGTTAGCAATAACTTAGTTTTTTTAATGCAATAAATCATCTGAAAATATTTGAAAAAATATATAACCAAATGTTTGACAATTATGTGTTTTATTTGTAATATGGAGTTATAGAAAACGATTGACAATATTTAAGAGGAAATAAAATGAAAAAAACAAAGAGAAGTCAAAAAATAATTTTATTCTTACTAACGTGCATTCTTGCATTAAATACACAAACACGAGGATTTGCAAAGAATGAATTGGATAATGAAATTCTTACATTTCCAATAGAAGATAACTTGAAATTAGAAAATTACAATCCCGATGATTTAAGAGTTAAACAATTGGGGAAAATTGAATTAAACAGAGTACTTACGAAATCTGAGTATGAAAAAGATATGAAGAATTTCGTAAATTATTATTTGGAATGGCAAGCTTATTTAGGAAATTCTACAAGAGAAGAATTAGAAAAACTTGCTGAAGAACTATTGAAAACATCAGATAATAAAACGGTTTCTGATTTAAACTTGGATTTTGCAAAATTAATTGCAAACACTCATGATGGACATACATCAGCTATGTATGAAATAGGGAAAAGCTGTATGCCAATTAAGATTAGAATTATTAATGGAGATTATTACATAATTAATACAACACCTGAATACGAAGATTTATTATATTCTAAGATAATAAAATTTGATGATATTGATACCAAGGACATAACAAAAAGATTATACAAATACACTTCAGCAGAAAATAAATATTTCAAAAATACGATAATAAAAGATTTCTATCTATATTATGGAGATGCACTAGAAAAAGAAAATATAATTAAAAATGGAGAATTAAAATTACAGATAGAAACTGATGGCAAAAAACTTAATAAAACAATCAAAATGATAGATTTGCCAGATGTTAAAATAAATAAATATCATTATGAAAATACGGATTTTTCTCAAATCATATACGATATGACAGATATCGCAAAAGATAAATTCATAAAAAATGACAAGATGAGATACATGCAAATGAAACCATTTCATTATTATATAAACGATAATAACTTAATTATCCAATACAACAATTGTTATAATACTGATAAAGATAACATCTTGGAAAATATGATAGAAAAAATGGATAAAGATGTTTCACAAAATAATGTAGAAAAAATAATTGTAGATGTCAGATACAATACAGGTGGTTGGCCAACACATGCAAGAGAACTTGAATTGGCACTGAAAAGATATCAACTATTGAATCCAAAATTGGAAATAAAATTATTAACTGGATCAAAAAATTACTCTGCTGGATCCTTTTTCGTAGATGGAGTCAAGAGAAATTTTGATAATCTTCAGATAATTGGGGAAAATACTGGAGGACCTTCTGGTTGGACGACAGAAACGTCAACAATTATGTATTTAGGAAATAGTAAATTATTTGTCAAAAAATCAAGTGGAGTTAGAAGATACGATTATACATTAGAAGACGTAGTACACTGTTCCAATCTTAATAAAAGAGATGGATTAACGTGGTATCCCGATATGTTTATCGAAAATCAAATCCAAGATTACGCCATTGGCAATGACAGGGTTATGAATTACGCATTGAGAAATCAATAAAATTAAATATAGGAGGAGATTTATGAAAAAATTAAAAACAATAACTTTGGTGTCTGTGTTAATAATAAGTCTGTTATGTACAAGTACAAACAGTTTTGCAGATAGTGAATTAGATGATGTTGAAGTATTAACAATAGATGTAAATTCTATGTTTCAAGATGAAAATGTAGACTACAGTAAGCTTAAGACGACTGTTGTACAAAATATAGATTTTAATAAGACTTTAACTGATAAGGAATATAATACAGATTTATCTAATTTTCTTCATTATTTTAATCAATCTCAGTCTTATCTTGGGTATTCAACAGAAGATGAAATGAAAAAAGAATTAAATAAAATTATCCAAAACAAAACAGGCAGAACAGTTTCAGATTTGAAGTTTGATATGGATAAAATTATCGCTATGACCAATGATGGTCATGCTCTTGGCATGTTTAATGTAGGTAGTGCTTATTTACCGATAAAAATGAAAATTATTGATGACGATATTTACATAATTAATACTACAGAAAATTACAAGAATTTACTGTATAGTAAAATTATTAGCATCAATGGAGAGTCTGCAAAAAGTTTGCTTGATAAGTTTTATAAATATGTTTCAGGAGAAAATGAATATTTTAAGAACGCTAAACTTGAATCATATTACTTGAGTTATATTGATATATATAATAAAGAAAATATAAGTAAGAATAACATGTTATCACTAGAACTAGAAAATGATGGCAAGATTCAAAATATCGATATAGAAGCTATAAAAATGGAACCTACTAAAATCTTCAAACAATATTTTGAAGGTAGTGAATCAAAGAGATTTGTTTATGATATTAATGATAAAATAGGTAAAAAATTCGTACAAAATAATAAGGAAAGATTTACCGATGACGAAGCATTTTATTGTTACGAAAGAGAAGGAAGCCTCATTGTAAAATATAATCAGGCAGCTGATAAAAGTGATGAGATTAGTTTAAAAAATCTAGAAAAAAATATGGATAGTATTATCAAGAAAAATAATACGAACAAGATCATATTAGACCTTAGATACAATAATGGAGGAGAAACGACACATTTTAGAGAGCTATCTAGAAAATTACAAACATATCAAATATCAAATCCACAACTTGAATTCAGAGTTTTGACAGATTACAATTCTTATTCAGCAGCGACATTTTTAATTGATGATATTAAGAGGGGGTTAAATAATGTTACTATAGTAGGTAATTTTACAGGAGGACCATCTGGTTGGACAACATCTGCAGGTTCTATGTTGTATTTTGGAAATAGTCACCTATTTATTTCATCTGCATCAAGTTATTTATTTAGATTTGACTATAACTATAATGATATAATGCACTGTTCTAATCTTAATAAAAGAGATGGTTTGACGTGGTATCCTGATATGTTTATCGAAAATCAAATCGAAGATTACGCCATTGGCAATGACAAGGTTATGAATTACGCTATTAACAATTAAATAATGTAATTAATATCTTCTTTTATTTATTAAAAGAGGATATTTTTTTATTAAAAGCACAATAATCTTAGACAAATTGTAACTCAATTTTAATACAAAAAATCGTTAATCTGTTATACTATATATTAGTTAGAGGTGATTTATGAAAACATTTAAAAAAGTTTTTATTGGATTGGGGCTTTGCTTATTGGTGTATCTAAGTTTTTCTGTAGGAAATGCTACAGGAAAAAGAACAGCGATTGCCAATGAAAATGGTATTCCATTAGCGAAGATCAATAAGATTGAAAACTTGATTGACCAATATTATCTTTTTGATATAGACAAAAACAAGCAACAAGAAGGAGCTGTTGAAGGCTATGTAAAAGCTTTGGGAGATCCTTATTCTGAGTTTTTGACTAAGGAAGAGATGGATAGTTTGAATCAACAAACTGAGGGAGAATATGCAGGTGTTGGAATTGTGGTTACTCCTTCTGAAACTGGTGCTATAACTGTTGTTAGCGCTATTAAAGGCAGTCCAGCTTTTGAAAAAGGCATCAAAAAAGATGATATTATACTTAAAATTAACGGCAAGGATTATAACGCATCACAAATGAATGATGCTGTAAAGGTGATGAAAGGTAAGCCTAATACAGATGTTAAGCTTACTATTGCCAGAATGGAGAATAAAACTAGTAAGATTTTCGATGTAAATATTACGCGTCGTATGATTAGTTTGACTACTGTTAATTCTCAAAAAATTGGAGATATTGGATATATCAACATTACTCAATTTGACAGAAAAACTGATAAGGAATTTATTGAACAGTACGAAAATTTGAAAAAACAAAATGTGAAATCAATTGTTTTGGATTTGCGTAACAACCCTGGTGGTTTGTTAGATTCTACGGTTAAAATAGCAGACTATCTTCTTCCACAAGGAGTAATAGTTAAGACTGTGGATAAGAATAAAAAAGAAGATGTCCAAAAGAGTGATGCTTCAGAACAAAATCTACCAATGGTAGTTCTTGTGAATGGTTCAAGTGCATCTGCATCTGAAATTTTGACAGGGGCTTTGAAGGATTACAAGAAAGCTACGATTGTCGGAGAGAAAACTTTCGGAAAAGGTATCGTTCAAACGATTATTCCTATGGATAAAGGCGAAGGGTTGAAGCTTACTATTAGTGAGTATTTTTCACCAAATGGCAACAAAATTCACAAGCAAGGTGTTAAACCAGATGTTGAAATTAAATTAGATGAAAAAGCTAAGGGTATCGGAGTTGAGTTTATGAAAGAAGATAATCAACTTCAAAAAGCTTTAGAGATTTTAAATAAAAAATAGGAGATATTATGAGAGAAGAAAGAGAAGCGAGAAGAAAACGCAAGAGAAGAAAAAAAATAATCAATTCAATAGTTCTTTTGGTTTTTGTATTGGCTGTAGGAAGTTTTGTTGCAGTAAAAGTGGCCAACAGCGAACAAAGTCTTAATCCAAAAGTAGCTGAGAATTCTTCTAAGAAATCAAACAAAAAAACTGTTGATAAAAAAGAAGAGCCAAAACCAGATCCTAATAAATTAATTAAGGGTTCAAATCATATTTTAAAAGCAGATTCTTATGCTTACGATGCGAAGAAAATTAGTCAATTTATTAGACCTACAAAATCTGAGGGCTATGTTAAAAACACTGACAACAAAAAAATTTGTTTCTTGACTTTTGATGA
The DNA here is from genome assembly GCF_009679635.1 of Finegoldia sp. BIOML-A4. Lineage (NCBI taxonomy): Bacteria > Bacillati > Bacillota > Tissierellia > Tissierellales > Peptoniphilaceae > Finegoldia > Finegoldia sp. BIOML-A4. The sequence goes on from NZ_WKZC01000003.1 coordinate 121,535, forward strand.
TGGTCCAAATCACAGCATAACTCCACAAGTTTTGGATGTATTAAAGAAAGAAAATGTTCCTGCTACATTTTTTGTAGTTGGTAAACATGTTTCACAAGATACAAAAGATATTTTGGAACGCCAATTAAATGAAGGTCATGCAATTGCTCTTCACTCTTTTGAACACGATTATTCAAAATTATATCCAGGAAGAGTTGCAAACGCTGATAGAATTAAAAAGGAAGCAGAAATGGCACAAAAAGCATTGCAAGATGTGCTTGGTCCAGATTTTAAAACGAGTGTGTGGAGATATCCGGGCGGACACATGAGTTGGCAACAATTAAAGCCAGGTGATGATGCGTTAGAATCTTTGGGCATTCACTGGATAGATTGGAACAGTTTAGTTGGAGATGCTGAACCAAAAAGCAGAAGACCAACGACTGTAGAAGGTATGGTTGAATTTGCAAATACTTCATTAACTTATCAAGCTGAACAAGATTTAGTTGTAGTTTTGTGTCACGATGCACCAGGAAAACAACTAACTGTTGATTCACTTTCAGCAATTATTAAAAATTTTAAAGATAAGGGATATGAATTTGGAATTTTAAAATAATTTTAAAATTATAAATATTAGCTTAAATTTGCCACAATTAAATTATTATGCAGAGCACCTTTTTGATAAGGTGCTTTTTTAATGTTTTAAATCCTACTAACTATATATAGTATGAATAAAAATCAAAAACCCACATATTGATACTATCTGTAGTATTTGATATAATAAAGCAGTAATAAAAATCAAGTAAAAAAGATTTTAATCATATAAAAAAGGAAAGAGAAGAGGGATTGCAAATGCTAACTGTAGAAAAAAGAGACGGACGACAAGTTGAATTTGATGCTAAAAAAATTGTCGTTGCGATAGAAAAAGCTATGAATAGTAGTACAGGAATTTACGAGGAAAATTTGGCTGAAAAAATCGCCAAAGAAATTGAAGGATATGCCAAAACGATTGGAAAAGTTTTGAGTATTACCGATATCGAAGACCAAGTGTATTATAAATTAATTCAGTACAACAATCCCGCTACGGCAAGAGCATACGAAAACTATAAAGCCGTACAAAAATATAAAAGGGAAACTAACACGACTGATGAAAGTATAATCGGTTTATTGGAAGAAAGTAACAAGGATTTGTTAGAAGAAAACTCCAACAAAAATGCAGTGATAGCTTCTACTCAAAGAGATTTAATAGCTGGTGAAGTTAGTAAGGATATTGCTAGAAGAAAGCTTATTCCTCAAGATTTGCTTCAAGCTCACGATGAAGGAGCAATTCACCTTCACGATATGGATTACATAATTCAACCAATGTTTAACTGTTGCCTTGTAAATATGAAAGATATGCTTGATAAGGGAACAGTTGTAAACGGCAAATTAATCGAATCGCCAAAATCATTCCAAGTTGCTTGTAATGTAATGACTCAAATAATCGCACAAATAGCAAGTAATCAATACGGTGGTCAAAGTATCGATATTAGATGTTTGTCAAAGTATTTGAGAAAATCTTACGAAAAGAATTTGAATTTGTGTATTGAAACTCTTGGAGACATCGACATGGCTGAAAAAATGGCAGATAAGATGACTCAAAAAGACTTGGAATCAGGAATTCAAACAATCCAATATCAAATCAATACATTGATGACTTCCAATGGACAAGCTCCATTTGTGACTTTGTTTATGTTTATTGAAGATCACGATGAATACAAGGAAGAAACTGCAAAGATAATAGAAGAAATTTTGAAGCAAAGAATTCAAGGAATTAAAAATGAAGCAGGAGTGTATGTTACACCAGCATTCCCTAAATTAATTTACGTTTTGGACGAAAATAACATTCACAAGGACAGCGAATTTTATCATTTGACTTCACTTGCAATTCGTTGCACAGCTAAGAGAATGTATCCTGATTACATTTCGGCTAAGAAAATGAGAGAAAACTACGAAGGAAATGTGTTCAGTCCAATGGGATGCAGAGCGTTCTTGTCTCCATGGAAAGATGAACATGGAAATTATCAATTTGAAGGTAGATTTAATATCGGAGTTGTTACGATTAATTTACCACAAATCGGAATTTTGGCAGATGGCGATGAAGACAAATTCTTCGAAATATTAGACAAAAGATTAGAAATGTGTAAGCGTGCAGGAGTGTTGCGTTACGATTTACTAAAAGATGTCACTAGTGATTCTTCTCCAATTCATTGGCAACATGGAGCTATCGCGAGACTTAAACCACACACACCAATCAAAGATTTGTTGATAGGAGGATATGCGACTGTGACTTTGGGTTACATTGGAATTTACGAAGCAACGCTACTAACAATTGGTGAAAGCCACACAAATCCAAAAGGCAAAGAATTTGCAATGAAAATAATGGATATCATGAATGAAAAAATAAAACAATGGAAAAAGGAAACTAATCTAGGATTTGCATTGTATGGAACTCCAGCAGAAAGTTTAACTCACAGATTTAATAGTATCGACAGGGAAAGATTCGGAGTAATCGAAAACATCACAGATAAAGGTTACTACACAAATTCATTCCACGTTGATGTAAGAGAAGAAATATCTGCTTTTGAAAAGTTCTCATTTGAATCGAAATTCCAAGATAAATCATCAGGCGGATGTATTTCTTATGTAGAAATTCCAAACATGAGCAAGAATTTGAAAGCTTTGGAAACTCTTGTCAAATACATTTACGATAATATTCAATACGCAGAATTCAACACAAAAAGCGACTATTGTCAAAACTGTGGTTTCGATGGAGAAATTACAATCAACGAAGATGGTGATTGGCAATGCCCGCAATGTGGAAACAAAGACCATGCTACGATGAATGTTGTTAGAAGAACTTGTGGATATCTTGGAGAAAATTTCTGGAACGAAGGAAGAACAAAAGAAATCAAAGATAGGGTATTGCACATTTAATGAATTACGCACAAATCAGACAATACGATGTGGCAAACGGTCCTGGAATTAGGTGCACGTTTTTTGTAACAGGGTGCAGCCTCAACTGTAAGAATTGTTTTAACAAAGAATACCAAGATCCGGATTTTGGAGACAAATGGACCGATACGCAAACAAATCAAGTAATAGATTATTTGAATCAAGAAGAAATTGATGGACTCACAATTTTAGGTGGAGAACCATTCGAATCATGCGATGATTTGATAGAAATTGTGGGAAAAATTAGAGAAAATACGAACAAAAGTATCTGGATTTTTTCGGGATACACTTACGAAACACTTTCTCAAAAACAAAACTGCAAAAAACTATTGGACATGTGTGATGTACTTGTAGATGGAAGATTCGTAGAAGAATTAAAAGATTTGAGATTGAAGTTTCGTGGATCTTCAAATCAAAGATTGATTGATTTGAACAAGACCATAATGGACGACATCATATTAGTTGATGAAAATAAATTATAAATAAACCGTTAGAATCAGCTGGTTCTAACGGTTTCGTTTTGCAATTAATTACATATTAGATATTATATTTTTGATAAATGAGCCGACGGTTTTGCTAAACATTTCGGGAGATTTAATGTAGCAGAAATCATTAGTGAAGATTTCCTTTTCAAAAGTCAAATCGTCTTGTGATCCAGTGAACACTCCTAGTAATTTTATTTTTTGCATTCTAGTCAAGAATACTTCTTTTGCGCTGTCTTTTACTGCCAATTCTCCGACATAATCTTCTGCTTTAAATCTGGTTTTGCAAACAAAATTGAGATTTACAATATTGTTGGGCTTACCATCTGTTAGCATTATCAAAAGTTTGGACTCCATTTGTTCCGTCATAATATTTCTCATAAATTTGAGTGCCAATCCGTCTCTATTTGAGCCTTCTGGATGATAATGAAAAATATTTTTGCAGTTCTGCTCGTCGTAGTCTTTGAATTTTGTAATTATCAAATAATCGTACATATTTTGAAAACCAAGTACACGAACTTTTATGGACAAATCACTTAATGCTTTCGCTATAACATAAGCTTGTGCTGCTATAATTTCTTTCTTCTCACTTTGACTCGCAGACATATCCAACAATAAATCAACAGACATTGGACTGTTTTCGTTTTTGTAGATTTTGTTAAAAATTTTATTGTCGTTTAGTTTGGTGTGACGCCATGCTCTTTTGATATCGATAGTTCCGAACGTCGACCTTCTAACATCATCATCTTCATTTTTGAGAAGAGCAAGTTTCAGCATTTCACTTAAAACATTGACTTGGCGATTGTAAATGAGGATATTTTTCTCGAAATGTTTAATATTCTCATTGTAAGATTCTACCAAAAGATTCGTTCTATAATTTTCAATTCTAGTAGAATTGGCATTCACTATGTGAAAATTTATATCAGAATGAATATCAGTAGACAGTTTATTTTTCAAAGAATTCAAAATAGATTGATCAACGATACTTTTTCCGTACAATCTTTCGATATTTTGATGAACATCCTTAGTACGGGAAGTTTTTTGAGTGGAAGAGTCGTTGTCGACATCCTCATCTTCCAATAATTTGTACAAATCTTCAGTAAATTCTTGTGATCCAATGGAATATTTTTCAAGTTGAGATACATTTTCTTGTTTTGTTATAATTTTCTGATTAGTTTTCTGGATAACTGGTTTGACTTCTTTTTTTATCTTTTCGAAATTATCATTATTGCGAATATCTTTATATGAGTAGAAATATTTATTTATAATCTCAATCAAAAGATTTATAAGAGACAAGCTATCATTGCACTTTGTTTTAGTCAACATTAAGATTTCTCTGATGGATTTTGTAGTTGTCCAGGGCTTATCAGTGTAATGATATTTTTCCAATTCTTCAGATATATTTTTAGGATTGGACCTATAATACTTGTCACAATAGTATAATTTCTGTAACCTGTCAAAATCCTCAAGCCCATTTCTTTCATTTAACATTTTTTCTTTTAGATTGTTGTCTAAAATTATCATCAAAATCGAAAAAATATCCGTTTTATTTGACACATTATCAATTATTTTCATAACGGAATTAATATCGTAGAATCTGTGGGCAAATCCAAAAAGCACAGTCTGAAAAATCTCTGAATTGACATTTTCTTTTGTAATAAAATCTAAATTAGGGTTAATGTTGTAATCTTCACTCAACAACCAAAATAGATTTTTGGACCTTGAATCTTCCATTATTCAAATATCTCTTCCGGTTTTAAATCGTCCTTAAATATGGTATCGATAATATCTTGCACGATTGTTTTTTCAAATTCATCAAATGTTTTATTGACAATTCCAAGTTTTAAGCTTGATTTAACGCTCAAACCTCTTTTCATAGCGTGGATTGAAGATAACAAACCACGCAAGTCGATACATCTTCCAGAAATTTCAGAATTCAAACTTTTTTCTTGTAAATCCATAAAAAATCTCACGAACATTTTTTGAGCGGTGTCTGTCAATGAAAATTCTTCTGAAAGTATCTTGTTCAAAGTTTTTTCGTCTGTTTTTGGCATATCTATGACAAAAAATCTGGACAACAACGCTTCATTGATTTCACGCGTACCAGCGTATCCGTAATTCATTGTAGCTAAGAATCTTGTTTTATCGTGAATGTCTACTTTTTCAAAACCAGGTATATCTATAATTCGACGATAATCCAAAACGGAGTGCATAATAGCAACAGAATCGTTCTTAGCCATATTAATCTCATCGAACACGCAGAAACCTCCATTCAATGAAGATTCCAACACTGGACCTGCTCTGAAAATAACTTCATCGTTTTTCAAAGTATCCATACCAATCAAACTTTCAGAATCCGTGTTCACATGAAAAGAAATATTCCATTGTGGTCTTTGGAAAATATATGCCAAATTATCGCACAATATATTCTTGCCGGTAGCTTTAGGACCAACCAATAGCAAATTATTCGCTTCCAAAATGCTTGTTATAGCCATCTCCAAAACTTCTTTTCCATAGTAGTTGAATCGTGGTTTAGGAATTCTGGATTTGAATTTGTCATCTACATCATTGTCCTTCAAAAAGTTTTCTACATCTTTTATTAAATTTTTATTTATATTTTGTGATTCAAGTAAATTAATCATATTACCTCTTTCATAAACTATCTAATTTGTGACATTAGTATGATATAATAAATTAAAAGAAATTGGAAGTAGGTGAATAAATGAAGAAGGCATGGGGAGGTTTCGTAAAAGGATTTGCGAAATTTTTGGATGGATTTTTCGGATTTTTAATAGCATTTATAGAAACATTGGTGAATTTAACTGTGGGATTTAGGTATGTACTAGGATCCATATTATCCTTTGGTTGTATATTTATATTGTTCTTTCCTTATATATTTTTCAAATACAAATGGATTACATTTACGGTTTTGTTCATAACGATATTTCCTATTTTGGGTAAAGGATTCGTCAATTATCTAAAATATGTAAAATATTCTATGGTTGAATTCCTACTTGGATACGGGGATTATTATCTCAATAATTCACAAACAAAATACACCTCTTATTCTGATTACAAGAAAAAATACATCTTCAACAAACAAGAAGAAGAAAGAAAAGCGCGTGAAGAACGACAAAGACGTGAACAAGAAGAATGGACTAGAAGATTTAACGAATGGTTCAATCAAAACGGATTTGGCTTCGATGATTTCGGGTATTACCAACAACAAGGTCAATACGGTGGATACAACCAAGGTTATGGTCAACAAGGATATGGATATCAAAACCAATACCAAAATCCAGTGGATGATTTTGTGAGAACTTACGAACAACATTGCGACACGTTGGGAGTTGGATACAACGCAGACAAGTACGAAATAAAATTGAATTACAGAAAACTTGCCAAGAAATATCACCCTGATATAAACAAAGCAGCAGATGCAACTGCGAAGTTCCAAGAAGTTAACAATGCATACGACTTTTTGTCCAATGAACAAAACATAGAAAGATACAATAGAATCAAAAACAAAAAATAGTTTATCGCTGGGAGAATATCTCCCAGTTTTTTATTGGGGAAATTAGAAAAATCATAAAAAAGTCTTGACTAATTCAAAATTATATGATACTGTACAGTTAATAGAAAGGAAAACCATTTATAGATGATGGGAGGAAACAAAATGAAATTACAAAATCCTCAGAGATATAAGAACGGAGACATATTAACTTTAAGTATAAGGTTGTATATTTAGTTTAAATTATCAAAATTCAGGAGGAAATTATATGAAAAAATTTAAAAAAATAATATCGATATTGTTCATTGGAGTATTTGTGATTTTTAGCTCTAATTCTGTATTTGCAGCTAACCAAATTACAGATAAAAAAGATAAAGCTTTTGTTATAGTTAACGGACAAGAGATAGTTTATGAAGGCGAAAATTATGACAACCCGAATACTGGAGAATATATTCACTGGACGGGGGAAAGAAGTTCTGATAAAGACTTTACGTTTAAAATTAGATATTCAGTTCAATCTTCAAAATTTACAGTTCATAGTAGTAAAGTTTTAATTACATCAAATGCTCACATTGAAAATGTATATGGAAATGTCTTAAGTGGATATAATGGTCATTTATATCAAGTCACTATTGATGGATTTTATTCGAGAGCACTTCAATTTTCGGTAGGATCAAGTCAGTCTGGAACAATAAAAGGATTAAAAAATGGTGGAAGCTATAGAGTAACTATAATTAATAATGATTACTTAGACGGAAATAAATATTTAGTTGGATCTGGGAGCGTATCACCCTTATAGTAACTCATAAAAATATATTAAGGAATTTGTAAGTTATAGATAGAAGGGATAATTTGAATGTTTAAAATTAATGCTAATAATAAAAAGACGAGAAAAATATATATTGTTATATGTATGATTGTTTTTGCAATTGTGTTTAGTTCAACAATTTATGCGGTTAAATTAGTTAATGAACAAACTAAGGTTAATGAATTAGAATTACCAGAATTAGATTCTATGAAGGTTACTAATCAAATAAAAAATAGAGAAAAAGGTATTAAACCACAATCTATTTCTAGAATGAATTACAAACAAATTCAAGAACAATTGGGAGTTTCCCTTTTAAATAGTGAATTGTCAAAAGACGATAGATATATGATTACAGATGTTGAAACTGATAATAAAGACTATGCTATAATCAAATGTGATAATTATATTCTTGGAGACACTTCAAATTATTCTTATAATGAAGAAGATGGATTTTATAGTTATGATGAAGGAAACTTGTACAAATCTCCAATATCAATACAAGCAGATATAGTTTTAAGTGAAACTCAGCTGAATAATTTATGGACTACTGATTATTTAGGAATGTACAAATTCACTGAGCAGTTCGTTTCAGAACAAGGGTATAAAGTTAATTTAATTGAAGAAACAATTGACGGAATTCAACCACAAAATTTTGTATCTAAAAAGACAGCTATTTTCGTAGCGGATGGAATTAGATATACATTGACAGGTAGAACAACAGTTGAAAATATGAAACAAATAGTAAATTCAATGAAATAAAATATTTAGGTGCTGCACAATAAAAAGTGCAGCATTTTTTATTGAAAAAATTTTAAAATTTTAATCACAAAAAGCAAAACTTTGTCTAAATTTTTAAAAATTTATTTTTCATTTAAAAAAATATAAATTAAAAATATCAAAGTTACAGCAATCAAAAAAATATAATAAAAATGTTTTCATTTATACATATAGCAATTTTTATAAAAAATTCAACAATATATCTAAAATCAATTTAGATTTAAAAAATTATATGGGTTATAATAGGTAGATGTGAGGAAGTGAGTTTATGAAAGATGTAATCAATAAAATAATTGAGATTGATAAAAAAGCACAGGATTTGGATGAATCTTTTCAAAATGATCTTGTGACTGAACAAAAAAAACAAAAAGAAGCTATAAGACAGCTTGAAGACAAATATCAATCAGAATCTGTAACTAAACTTAATTCTGTCCATGAAGATATTATTAATAGCCAAAACAATAATATCGATAATCAAAAGAAGAGTATTGAAGAAAGGAAAAATCACTTGAAGGAAATCTTCGATAATAACGAGGATAGATTGGTGGATAAATTCTTCAATATTATTACGGAGTAATTATGGGATCTGCAAGATTATATAGTGCGCTTAATACTAAGATTTCTAAGATTAGCTCAGAGCTTTTGTCTGATGAAGATTTTAAGAAATTATTAGAAGCTGATACTAATAAGGATCAATATGATTATCTTTTGAAATTGGGAAAGATTGAGGGTGAATACGCAAACGAGGGCGTGAGTCAGTTTGAAAATAGTCTTAATGATAAGATGATTAGAACTGAAGAAAAGTTGAAGTATTATATGAACGGCAGATACAAGGATTTTTATAATTCTTTGTTGGAGTATTATGTCGTTGAAGATATTAAAACTTTGGCGCGTGTTATCGTTAGAAGGGAATACACCGATAGGTTGAATGATAATCTTATAGTTCTAAAGGATACAAAATTTTCTCGAATTTCTTCGTCGACTACGATTCAAGATTTTGTGGATATGTTAGATGAGCCATACAAATCTATTGTCGATAGGTACAAGGAAGAAAATCGTCACAGAATTTTGTTTTTTATTGAGATGAACTTGGATAGAAATTATTATTCAAACATTATCAAGATGAGTCAAGGTTTATCGAAACAAGATTCTAAGATTGTCCAAGATTATTATGGTGAAAAAATCGACTTATTGAATTTGGAATGGATTTATAGAGCTAACAAATATTATGAAATCAATAGCGAGATTATTTTCAACTTTACGATTTTGGGCGGTAAATTGTTCCAATTGGACGATTTGAAGAAGATTTCGTATATGGATTTTGATGATTTGATAAATTTTATTTCCGAAAGTAAGTATTCTTTCTTGGTTAATACCGACAATGATATTGATTTGTACATGGATAGGAGAGTTTACAGATATCTTTATTTCAAGGCTATGGATTTGCTACATACTAATAAGTACAATATTTCGAAACTTATTGCGATTGGCGAATTACTTGAGTTTGAAAAATTTGATATTGAAAAAAGTGTGGAATCTAAGAGATTTAATTTGGATTTTGAAAAGTCCAAGTCTTATCTGATTAGAAGAGTTTAAGGAAGTGGTAAATTGAGAGCAGAAAAAATGTACATGATGAATGTAGTTGGAAATCTGAAGTATCTTGAATCCACTATAAAAGATTTGTTGGATATTGGAAGTGTCGAACTTACTGATAGTTTGAGCCAAATCGAAAACAATACTTTTATCGTTAATATCAATAGTGAAAATATCGAAAAAACTATGGAGTTTAATAATGTTACTGGTTTCGAAAACAGGGATATTAAGGAATTGAATTCTATTGCTAATAATTTGAAGGATATTTTCAAAATTGATTTGAAAGATGAGAGATTAAAAAGAGAGTACAACGAAGATGAAATCAAAGACTTCTACAGTTCTATTAAATCTAAGGTGGACAAGATTTACGATTGTGAAAATCAAATTGATGAAAATAAAAAAGAGTTAGAAGATTTGTATTTGATAGAAGATTTGGATGTATCTATTGAAAGCTTGTGTGATATGAAGTATTTCGATTATCGCTTTGGCTATTTGTCTAAGGAAAATAGATTAAAGTTGAAGAAAAACTACGATAATATCATGGCAAGTGTACTTCATTTGGCAAGTAAGAACAAAAAGGAAGTTTATGTAGCGATTTATCCTAAAGATGTGTCCATTGAAACAGATAGAATTTTGAGATCGTTGAACTGGACGGATATCAATATTAATAAAAATAGAAAAGAAGTTCCAAAAGAAATAATTTCCAAAATTGAATTGGAAAATGAAAACTTGGGAGCTGAAATCTCAAAATTAAATCAAAGCTTAAATGAGATTTACAGAGATAACAAAAGCAAAATCATTGATATGGTGATTTCTGCTAATTTGTTGATTCAATTAGAAGATGTGAAGAGTTTACTTGGAAGAAGTGAAAACTACTTTTACTTGGCAGGTTGGGTTCCTGAATCAGCTAAGAGTGTTGTTCAAGAAAAATTATCTGCATACGATGATATGTTCATAAATTTCTTGGATGCAGATGACAGTGGACTAACTCCTCCCACTAAGCTCAAAAACAACAAATTTTTTAAGCCGTTTGAGCTTTTAGTTAATATGTATGGCACTCCAAATTACAAGGAAATCGACCCAACTGTATTTTTCGGATTGACATATATGTTGTTGTTCGGTGCTATGTTTGGGGATTTGGGACAAGGCGCTGTGATGTTTGTAGCAGGTGTCTTATTAGCGAAATTCAAAGATAAGATGATGGGCGGACTTCTTGAAAGAATTGGTGCAAGTTCCATGGTGTTTGGAATTCTTTACGGTTCTTTCTTCGGACTAGAAGGAATTATTCCGGCATTATTTTTGAAACCATTTGAAAATATCAACAAAGTTTTGATTATAGCTATTGGACTTGGTGTAGTACTTTTACTGATAGCTTATATTTTGGGATTATGTAACAATTACATTTTCAAAGATGTGCAAGAAGGGCTTTTCGGACAAGAAGGTTTGGCAGGATTTTTGCTATTCTTGTTATTCTTATTATTAGCTGCAACAGTTGCATTAGAATTGCACATTGTCCCTGTTGGAGTAATTGCGGCATGTATGTTGATTGTGATTTTTGTCATGATTTTCAAAGTTCCTTTGACACAACTTTTGTACAAGAGAAAGCCTCTTCACAATGGTTTGGATGTTACAGGTTATTATGTTGAAAGTTCATTTTCAATTATTGAAACTTTGATTTCGATGTTTTCTTCAACTGTATCATTCATAAGAGTGGGGGCATTTGCTATCAACCACGTTGGTTTATTCTTGGCATTTACATCTATTGGTAAAATGATCGGAACTAATGCTGGTAACATAGCTATGATAATCGTAGGAAATATCGTGATTTTGGGTCTTGAAGGTTTGATTGTGTTCATTCAATCATTGAGACTTGAATATTATGAATTGTTTAGTAAATATTTTAAGGGTGATGGAATTTTGTTCCAACCAACTATAAAGAGAATTTAAAGGAGATAAATATATGTATTTTATTTTAATTTCAACAGCAATAATAGTTTTATTAACTATAGGTTCAGGTGTTTATTTGTTATACAACAACACTGATTCATCAAAAACAAAATTAAAGAAAGCATTAAGAACTAATCTTTTTGCAATTATTCCATGTCTTGTAATGGCATTTGTATTCTTAATGCCTAACTCTGCATTTGCAGAATCTGCTGCTGGTGCAACTAATGGTCTTGGACTTTTGGCAGCTGCTTTGTCAACAGGTCTTGCAACAATTGGTACTGGTTATGCAGTAGGTGTTGTAGGCTCATCAGCATTGGGAGCTGTTAGTGAAGATCCATCATTATTAGGTAAATCATTAATTTATGTAGGATTAGCAGAAGGTATTGCAATTTACGGATTGGTTATTTCAATTCTTATTTTGCAACAATTATAATTATGAAATCCGTAATTATAAGTGCGGATAATGTTACAAATCTTGGTATGCGCCTTGCTGGAATCACAGGTTTAGTTGCGAAAAACGAAGCTGAAATGAAGAGAGCTTTTAAGGCTGCAACTATTGATGATACTTTGGGCGTTGTCATTATCACTGAAGAAGTGTTCAATGCTATAAAAGAGGAAGTTACAAAACACAAAGACAAGGGTAAGAAGCCATTAGTTGTAACAATACCCGGAAGAAAAGGACTTGAAGACAAAGATTTCTTGATGAAATACATCAAGGGGTCTATAGGAATTAAGGTAGATTAGAGGTAGAAATGATTTTATTAGAAAAGAAATTAGATATTTTTAACAAAATAATCTATGCAAATAAGAAAAAAGATTATGAAAAAAAACTTCTTGAAGTAAAAAACTCTAATCAAAATGAGCTAAAAGACTACGAACAAAAATTAATTGATGAATACAATTTAAATTTGAAAAAAAGAACCAGAAAAGCTGAACAAAAATCTATCGAAAAATTGAGAACTGCTGAACAAGAAAGCAGAAGAGAGCTTTTGGTTTTAAAAGAAAATGTATTGCAAAAATTGTTTGATAATGTTACTAAAAAAATATTGGATTTTGTGAAGACTGATGAGTACAAGGAGAAATTAATCAAGAACATTGAAGAAAACTTGGCTGATTTGGATTACAAGGTAGTGTTATTGGTTTTACAAAACGATTATGATTATGTAACTGAGAATTTCAGTTCAGAAAAAGTCGAAGAAATCAAATCCATTGCGAACAATTACTTGGGTGGATTTATGATTCAAGATGTAGAAGAAACAGTGAATTTTGATTACACTTATTTGTCAAAAATGCAAGATTGTAAACATGAAATGGGTGAAGATATTCATAATCTAATGACTGGTGGTGATATCAATGAATAATGGTAAGATTTTTTCTATTAATGGTCCTGTAATAAAAGGAAGAAATATGACCGATTTCACAGCGAAAGAAATGGTGTTAATCGGTGAAAAGAAATTAATCGGAGAAGTTATCAGCCTTGAAGATGATATCGCAGTTATCCAAGTTTACGAAGAAACTGAAGGATTGAAAAAGGACGATGAAATTTATCACACTAATAAACCACTTTCATTAAAATTAGGACCTGGTTTATTGAAAAATATGTTTGATGGAATAGAAAGACCATTAAAAGAAATCAGAGATAAATTTTCAACTTTTATCCCAGAAGGTATCGGACTTATTTCCATCGACGAAGAAAAATTATGGGATGTCACTATAAAAGTTAAAAATGGTGATACAGTTACTCAAGGACAAATAATAGCAGAAGTTCCAGAAACAGAAGCTATCGTTCACAAAATTATGATTCCAGTTGGAGTTAATGGTACCGTAAAAAATGTGCTTGAAAATGGCAAGTACAATATTGAGACTACTATTATGCAAGTGGAAGATGATTTTGGAAACTTAACAGATATAAAATTGTACCAAGACTGGCCAATAAGAATTCCAAGACCTTCGAAAGAAAGACTAGATGTCGATCGTTTATTGGAAACTGGTCAAAGAATTTTGGATGTGTTCTTCCCACTTGCAAAAGGTGGTACTGTAGCAATTCCTGGTGGATTTGGTACAGGAAAAACAATGACACAACACCAATTGGCAAAATACGCCGACGCAGATATTATTATTTACATTGGTTGTGGTGAACGTGGTAATGAAATGACAGAAGTATTGGAAGATTTTCCAAAACTTATCGACCCAAACAACGGTAAGCCACTTATGGAAAGAACTGTATTGATAGCCAATACTTCCAACATGCCAGTAGCCGCCAGAGAAGCAAGTATCTACACTGGAATTACAATGGCAGAATATTTCAGGGATATGGGATATGATGTCGCTATAATGGCAGACTCTACTTCTCGTTGGGCAGAAGCTCTTCGTGAAATTTCTGGAAGACTTGAAGAAATGCCTGCAGAGGAAGGATATCCTGCATATCTTCCATCTAGAATTGCACAGTTCTACGAAAGAGCGGGAATTGTGAAAACTTTGAACGACAACGAAGGATCAGTTACAATTATCGGAGCAGTTTCTCCAGCTGGTGGGGATTTCAGTGAACCAGTTACAGAAAACACTAAGAGATTCGTAAATGTATTCTTGGGTTTGGATAAGGACTTGGCATATTCAAGACACTATCCAGCTATTAACTGGATGAGTAGTTATTCTTCTTATGTAGAAAAATTAAGAGATTATTACGAATCCAAACTTGGTGAAGATGTTGTCGATTTGAGAAATCAAATGCTTAAATTGTTATACGAAGAAGACAAATTAAAAGAAATAGTAATGCTTGTTGGTGAAGATGTTCTTCCAGACGATCAAAGATTGATTTTGGATATTTCAAATGTAATGAAGTTAGGATTTTTGCAACAGAATGCTTTTAGCAAGGTGGACACTTATGTTCCTCTTAAAAAGCAAGTTGAAATGCTTAAAACTATCAAATTATTATACGAAGAAGGACGCAAAGCGATCAAAGAACAAATTCCTATTTCTCAAGTAAAAAATGCAGATTTGTATTCAAAAGTTATCGCCATGAAAAACACAATTTCCAACGAAGATTTAAGTGGAATAAAAGATTTGAATGACGAAATCAAAGAGTTTTACAGCGATTTAATTAGAAAATACGAAAAGTAGGTGATTTTATGATAAAAGAATACATTAAACTAAAAAAAGTTGAAAGTTCAATTATAGAAGTTGAAAATGTAAATGAAGCATCTTTTGGGGAAGTTGTCGAAGTAAAATCATCTGCATCAGATAAATCAATGGTCGGTAAAGTTGTAAACATTAACGACGATACTGTTACTATCCAAGTTTTTGGTGACAGTACAGGAATGAGTACACAAAATACTAAAGTTAGATTTTCACAAAGGCCATTTGAAATAGCTTTGTCAGAAGATATTTTGGGAAGAAAATTCAACGGAATTGGTCAACCAATAGATGATGGAGGAGATATTTACGCAGCAAAACGCTACAACGTAAATGGACGTGCCATCAACCCGGTTTCCAGAGTTTATCCAAGAGATTTCATCCAAACAGGAATTAGTTCGATAGATTGTTTGATGACTTTGATTAGAGGACAAAAACTTCCAGTATTTTCTGGCTCTGGAATGAGTCACAATAGATTGGCTGCACAAATCGTTCGTCAAGCCAAAATCAAAGGCGCAAACGAAGATAACTTCGCTATTGTATTTGGAGCGATTGGTGTAAAACACGACGAAGCAAGATTTTTCGAAGATACTTTCAGACAATCCGGTGTATTGAATAATGTGTGTATGTTTGTAAATTACGCTGACGATTCAATAATGGAAAGAATTATTACTCCAAGGGCGGCACTAACTGCAGCGGAATACTTGGCTTTCGAAAAAAATTATCACGTATTGGTTATCATTACTGATTTGACAAGTTATGCAGAAGCTCTTCGTGAAGTTTCATCAAAAAGAGAAGAAGTTCCTTCTAGAAAGGGCTATCCAGGATATTTGTATTCTGATTTGGCATCATTGTATGAAAGAGCAGGTATGATTAAAGATGCAGAAGGCTCTGTAACTTTGATTCCAATTTTGACGATGCCTAATGACGATATCACACATCCTATTCCGGACTTAACAGGATATATTACTGAAGGACAAATTGTTTTGGAAAGAAGTTTGATGCAAAAAGACATCTATCCACCAATCAATGTTCTTCCATCTCTTTCAAGACTTATGAAAGATGGTATTGGTGAAGGATACACAAGAGAAGATCATCCAGATGTAAGTAGCCAATTATTTTCAAGTTATTCTCATGTTCAAGAAGTCAGAGATTTGGCACAAATTATCGGAGCAGATGATTTGAGTGAAGCAGATCAAAAATATTTGAAATTTGGAGACGAATTTGAAAATAGATTTGTAAAACAAGATTATTATGAAAACAGAGAAATAGAAGAAACACTAGATCTTGCGTGGGATTTATTGAAGATATTACCAGAAAACGAATTGGACAGATTATCACCAGAAATGATAAAACAACATATGAATAGGTGATTATATGGCAGTTTATAAGATGACTCCTACAAAGGGGAATTTAATAAAAGCTAAAAAGACATTAGATTTTTCCAAAAAAGGTTACAATCTTTTGGATAAAAAAAGAACTGTCCTCATCAAAGAAATGATGGGACTAATGAAAAAAGCACAAACTCTTCAAGATTCCATCGAAAAAGAATTCGATGAAGCTTACGAGCTTTTGACAGAAGCATCCATAACAGTTGGAACTGATAGACTTGAAGAAATTTCCCATTCGATTAGTCACGAAAAAGAATTCGATATAATTTACAAATCAGTAATGGGAGTTGAAGTTCCGAATATTGTATATCCAAAATCAAAAGCCGAAGCACAATATGGTTTCTTTAGAACTAATGCCTCATTCGATAGGGCGGTTCTTGCTTTCAACAAAATCAGAGAAACTATATACGAATTGGCTGAAATGGAAAATGCAGTGTATAAATTGGGTAAAGAAATTAAAAAAACTCAAAAACGTGCCAATGCGTTGGATAAAATACAAATTCCAAAATACGAACAATCCATCAAAGATACTGAAGATATCTTAGCCGAAAAAGAAAGAGAAGAATTCTTCAGATTGAAGATGGTCAAAAAGAAAAAGAAATAAATTTCGGTTGGGCAGTAGATTTGCCTGACCGTTTTTTTGTTATAGTATAGATATAACAAATCAATTTAAAGGAGAGATGAGAACTTGATAAAATTTTTAGCACAATGTATTTGGTGGCAAGATATTAGAAAACCAAAGAAAATTTCTGAAAATATTTTAAGAATATTGTATATTGCATTGGAATTATTTATCAGCTGGTTGTTGATAATGTATTTGACAAATTTCAGCTTGAATAAAGTTGTTTATGTGATTTTGTCTGTTTATGTAGTGTTATCTTTGTTGACATTCGGGGCTATTAAATCGTATGAGTTGGAAATATCTGAAGACAAACCTCTTTTATCTTGGGGATTTTGGATTTTGGGATGGCCGCTTTCTTTAATCGGCCTATTCTTTTTAGCTTTTAATAAAGAAAATATTTTGAAAAAAACTGAAAAATAATTTTAGGGAATTCTAAAACGAATTCCTTTTTTGTTTGTGATTGATGTGTGTTTGGGGTATTATATAAAGAGAGGTGATTTTATGTGTAATTGGGATTTGTCCAAGATGTATAAGGACAAGAACGCAATCGAAAAAGATATTAAATTAGTTAACGAAAATATTAATAAAATTGATGAATTGAAGAAAAATGAAAAGGATAATTTCTTAGAAATATTGGATTTACTTTTCGAAACTGACAGAGTAATGGATAATTTGTACACTTACGCTTCAATGAAAAAGGATGAAAACAGCAAGGTTTCAGATAGTGTAAAATTGGAATTGGAATTATCATCATTGTACAACAAGCTACAATCTAGATTTTCTTTTGTTGAACCATTTGTTTTATCATTAAAAGAAGATGAACAAGACAAACTTATCAGAGAAAATCCAAGTTATGAAATATTCTTCAAAAAGATTTTGAGATTTAAGGAACACACATTATCTGCAGAAGAAGAAAACATTATTTCTCTTATGAGTGAAGCTATGTCAAGCCCACACAATGATTTCTACAGTTTGCAAAACACAGATATGGAATTTCCATATGTAGAATCAATCGATGAAAAGCTTACAAATGCTAATTTTGTTCCACTATTATCTAAGCTTCCACGTGAGCAAAGAAAAGAAGTTTTTGAAAAATATTACGATGAATTAGCGAAGTACAACAATACATTTGGATCCACTTTGTATGCAAATATCAAAAATTTGGTTATACTATCTAAAATCAAAAAATACGACAGTGCAAGACAAATGGAATTGTTCAACGATGATGTTGAAGAAGTTGTGTACGATAATTTAATCGACATTGTGCACGAATACTTGCCATACATGTACAAATACTACAAGGCAAGAACAAAATTGTTAGGATTAGATGAACACCACATGTACGATGTTTATGTTCCATCTACAAAAGGTTTTGACCGTGAAATCCCATTTGAAGAAGCTAAGAAAATGGTGATTGAAGCTGTAAAACCAATGGGAGAAGAATATCAATCTATCATGAAGAAGGCTTTTGAAGAAAATTGGATTGATGTTTATCCAAAAGATGGCAAGAAACCAGGCGCTTACAGTTGGGGATCTTACGACTCTTATCCATACATTTTATTAAACTACACAAATGATGTGGATTCTGTGTTCACTTTGATTCACGAATTGGGTCATTCGATTCATTCATATTATTCAAGAGCTAACAATGAGTTCAAATATGCAGGTTATACTATATTTGTTGCGGAAGTTGCAAGTACTTGTAACGAAATGTTGTTGTTAGATTATATGATTAAAAACGCTAAAAATGACGATGAAAAATTATACTTGTTAGATCATCACATCAATTCATTCAAATCAACAATTTTCAGACAAACTATGTTTGCAGAATTTGAAAGAGAAACTCACAAATTAGTTGAAGAAGAAAAGGCATTAACTGGAGAAGATTTCAACGAAATCTACCTTAACTTAAACAAAAAATACTTCGGAGATAGTGTTGTATCAGATGATTTGATTAAGTACGAATGGTCAAGAATCCCTCATTTCTACACTAACTTCTATGTGTATAAGTATGCTACAGGTCTTAGTTCATCATCAATCTTGTCACAAAAGATTTTATCGGGAAATGAACAAGATTTGGAAAACTACAAGAATTTCTTAAAAGATGGTAACAAAAACTATCCACTAGTACAACTTAAAAACGCTGGAGCAAACATCAAAGATAAAGAAGTTTTGAGAACTGCTTTTGAAGTTTTTAAAGAAAAAGTATTAGAATTTGAAAAAATTGTCAATAAATAAAGGAGAAATTCATGAAATATAAATCATTACACACATGTATCAGAGTAACTAATTTGGAAAAATCAATCGAATTTTATGAAAAAGCTTTAGGTATGGAAGTTACAAGCAAGAAAGATTTCCCTGAAGATGAGTTCACACTTGTGTATATGACAAGCGATCACAACTACGAAATCGAATTGACTTATAACTACGGGAAGACAGATTATACTCATGGCGATTTCTACGGTCACATGGCTTTTGAAGTTGAAAATTTGAAAAAATCACACGAATATCACAAATCTTTAGGTTATGAAGTTGATGAATTAGGTGGACTTGAAGGTGTTGCAACATTTTATTTCATGAAGGATCCAGATGGATTTAACATCGAAATAATTGGTAAATAGTATGAATCTTGAGTTAAAACATGTGAATAAATCTTTTGGAGATAACAAAGTTTTAACCGATATTTCATTTAAAGTTGAAAGCGGACGTGCTTTTGGGTTTTTGGGTAGAAATGGAGCCGGAAAAACTACAACTATGAGAATCATTACGGATGTTTTGAGTGCTGATAGTGGACAAGTTTTGATTAACGGCTCTCCCATTAATTATAATGAAGTTAATATCGGATATCTTCCAGAAGAAAGAGGATTGTATTCCAACGAAAAAGTGTTTACACAATTGTATTATTTTGCCAGACTTAAAGGTACAGACAGAAGAAGTGCTCTTCAAAATGTAAGATATTGGCTTGACAGATTTGACCTTGCAAAATACAAGAACAGAAAATTGTCCACTTTATCCAAAGGTTTAAGGCAAAAAGTTCAAATCATTTCTGCTCTTTTAAATGATCCAGATATTTTGGTTCTTGATGAGCCGTTTTCTGGACTTGATCCAATCAATGCCCACGAACTAAAATTGGCTGTTGGAGAATTTATACAGAATCAAAAAATAGTTATATTCTCCAGCCATTTGATGAGTTATGTAGAAGAATTCTGCAGAGATATATGCGTTATCGAAGAAGGTAGAATTATTTTGAATGGGGATTTGAATGAAATCAAAACTTCTATGGCTGAGAAGAAAATGCTACTTAATGCAAACAACATGGGAATTTGGGAATTAAAAGAACTGTTAGAAGCAGAAAATTTGATTTATCCAGATGCAGTTGTCAGAGAGTTCAAACTTTTGGTTAGACTTACTGAAAATGTAACAAAAGAAGACATATTGGAATTTATGATGCTCAATCAGATTGACATCAATTGTTTCAGCCAATATGAACCAAGTCTTCAAGATGTGTTCGTGTCAAAGGTTGGTGTTACAGAATAATGAAAAAATTCAGTAGAGTATTTAATTTTGAATTTAACTCCATAATTAGACACAATTCTTACTTGATTGCGACATTGGTAATTACGGTATTGGTGTTTGCTTTGTCTTTTTTGCCAAGATTTATGCCATCTATTTTTAATAACGCCAATGCAGGGGCAAACAAAAACGCAACCGTTGATATTAATGCACTCACATTTAAAAACACATGCATTTATTCATCTAATAAGGATATTGATGTTGAATATTTGAAGACTATAATGGGTTTGGATAGCAAAGATGTGCTTACATCGGAGGCTGATGTAAAAAAATCTGTAGAAAATGGTGAATACAATATAGGATTTGTAGTAGAAACTCCAACAAAGTTCAATTCTTATATCAAAAACAAAGAATTTATGGACGATCATTCCGAAAGGTTCATAAGGACTTTGGAAAAGTATAATTACGACAAAAGTTTAATTAATAATGGAGTAGATCCTGGAATAATTGAGAAAAATTCTAAAGCGGAGATTAATTTTACAGAAAAAGTTTTGAATAAAGACAGGTCGCATTCATTTGTATTTTCAATAGTTTTTGTTATTCTTTTCGATTTGATGATACTATTTTATGGAAGCGTTATGAGTAACAATATTTCAAGAGAAAAGAAGGACAAGACAATTGAAGTGCTCTTATCATCTGCAAAGCCAAGTGTGTTTGTATTTGGTAAACTTTTAAGTTCAGCAGTTTTGGGAATAATCCAATACTTTATATTTATTATTGCGGGAATAATCGGAATATTTGTCAATAAAAACTATTATCCAGAAGGCATATGGACGTTTTTCACAAATACTTTGAGTCTAAAATTCTTGTTGACTATACTTTTGTTTGTAGTGTTTGGATTTGTTTTGTATTTGATATTGTTCCAAATTCTTGGCCTTGCTGTAAAAAGAGCGGAAGAAGTTAATTTCCTAATAGTTCCAATATTTTTGGTACTCGTTGGATTATTCTTTGTAATAATCAATTCATTAGGAAAAGACAGCGATATTTTGATTAAAATATTATCGTTTGTGCCTTTTTCATCTGCAACCTTGATGCCAGTTAGATTTTTATTGAATGATGTGAAGTTATTGGAAATAGGAATATCATTTGGATTGATGCTTGTAGTGATAGTTTTGTTGTTAATAAAAGCAATAAAAATGTATCGAAAAAGCGCAATGGAAAATATCGATTAAAACACTTGACAGAATATGCAAATAGTGTTAGTGTTATATTGTAACAATTAGATAATTATCTTATTAAGAGTAGTGGAGGGAATGGGCCCTATGAAACTCGGCAACCTATTAAATTAGGTGCTAAATCCCACAGGAAATCCTGAAAGATAAGTTTACACATCCTTACCTTTTCAGGTGAGGATTTTTTTATGGAGGTATTATGAAAAACATATTTTTAACATCTGAATCAGTAACAGAAGGTCACCCAGACAAAGTTTGTGACCAAATTTCAGATGCAATATTAGATGCAATAATTAAAGAAGACAAAGATGCAAGGGTTGCTTGTGAAACTTGTTCAACAACAGGACTTGTTATGGTAATGGGAGAAATCACTACAACAAGTTACGTGGACATCAGATCAATAGTTAGAAAAACTTTGGCTGAAATTGGCTATGATAATGCAGATTATGGTATTGATGCAAGAACTTGCGCAATCATCACTTCATTAGAAGAACAATCTACAGATATCGCACAAGGCGTTGATGAATCTGAAGAATATAAGGGCAACAAATCAGACGAATACGATAGATACGGTGCAGGAGACCAAGGAATGGTATTTGGTTATGCAACTAATGAAACAGAATCAGGATTGCCATTGCCATTGGAATTATCACACAAATTAGCTAGAAGACTTGCTACTGTAAGAAAAGAAAAAATCTTGAATTATTTGAGACCAGATGGAAAAACTCAAGTAACTGTTGAATACGAAAATGACGCTCCAAAAAGAATTGAGGCTATAGTAGTTTCAACACAACACGATCCAGATGTTGATTACGAACAATTAAAAGAAGACATCAAAAGAGAAGTTATCTTGAAAATCGTAGATGAATCTATGATTGATGAAAACACAAAATTCTTCATCAACCCAACAGGAAAATTCGTGATTGGGGGACCAATGGGAGATGCTGGACTCACAGGAAGAAAAATAATAGTAGACACTTACGGTGGATTCTGTAATCATGGTGGCGGAGCATTCAGTGGAAAAGACCCTACAAAAACTGATAGATCAGCAGCATATTTTGCAAGATATATTGCAAAAAATGTCGTAGCAGCTGGACTTTGCGACAAATGTGAAGTAGGTTTCTCTTATGCAATCGGAGTTGCAAAACCAATCAGTATGTTCATCAATACATTTGGAACGAATAAAATCGAAGAAGAAAAAATTATTGAAGCAATAAATGAAATCTTTGATGCAAGACCAAAAGCAATAATCGACAAATTGGATTTACAAAGACCTATTTACAGAGATGTTGCAAGCTACGGACATTTCGGACGTAATGATTTGGATTTATCATGGGAAAAATGTGACAAAGTTGAAGCTTTGAAGAAATATCTATAAAATAAAAATCAGTGAATGTTAAAATATTTCAACATTCACTGATTTTTTTAGTACTTTTTTAGTACTTTTTTAGTACTCCAAAAAAAATAGATAGCTAAATTTAGCTATCTATAAGGTGTTTGGCGGGAATTGGTAGGAATCGAACCTACCCGGGCAGCTCCTAACTACCTGAGACGGTTTTGAAGACCGCAGGGCACACCAGCACCCATCAATTCCCAAATACCTTAATATTATACCAAAAACAAAGTTAATTTACAAATTATTTTACAATCAATTCACAAAACTGTAATAAATATAATAGATTAGGGCAATGCACAAGCAAAGCCCAGCTCTATTATTTAAAATCTTTTACTTTAACCCTGTCATTTTCAATTCTTTTAGTGTAGCCTTTAATGTCCAATGTTTCTAAAAGAGTGATTGCACTTTTTCTTGACATATTGAGCATGTCTTTGAGTTCTTTTACATTCAAAGTTTTGTTGTTATTGAAATGATCATCGACAGTTTTGATGAATTTGTCGTAACATTTTTTAGAAATCAAAAAGTTATCTCTTAAAATTACGACGTCTTTTTGCAATAAAATTCCCAAAATAGTCTTGTCCTTTTGGTTGTGAACAACATTGTCTATCTTCAATAATTTGTCGAACTGGTTTTGACAAATATCTTGAAGCATTTTCTTTCTGATTTTTTCATCTTCATCACTTAATTGAACTTTGTGAGATTTAGAAGATATTATACCACTTTCTTCCATCAAAACCTCTTGGTCGTTTAAGTCTTTAAGCATGTAATTGAAGAATGGTCTATCGTCATCAAGTTGTAATTTTTTAAGAAGTTCTTCCTTGTTAATACCAGGTAATAAAGGATTTGTCTTGTGGAATGATATCACAAACATTTTTAATTTACCTAATAATTTTAAGTAAGCTTCTTTTTCTAATACTTTATCATTTCTAATTACAACTTTATCTTCTTGTTTTAGTTCGTCTAATTCTTTTAAAACTTTGTCTTTTGATTCCGAAGAATAGAATACCAAGTCATCAATTTTAGTAGGAAAAATCTCGTCTCGCAGATAATTTAAGATGATGTCTTTGATTTTACCTTCTTCTTTGATTTTTAGATTTTCAATGATTTCTTCATCGAATAATTTATGTTTTCTAACAGAACCATCTATTATAATTCCGCCACCAATTGTAACTTGTGGTGAAAATTGTCTCAAAATAAATGGGTCAGATGTTTTTGCATAAATTTTTTCTTCAAGTCTTATTTGAACCAGTGCTTGAGTTCCTGGTTGGATTACTTGCTTATCAAGAGGAACAACTCTTCCGAAAATTTCTTTTGTTCCGTGGAATAGTCTGACTCTGTCCCAGTGGTTAAGTGGAGAGGCACTTTCAAGTAGCGTAAGTCTAACATCTATCATATTGAAAGCTTTCAATGAGTTTTTCTTAGCTATTACATAACCTCTGTCTATTTCATCTAAATTAAGATTTATATTCAAAGCAACCCTCTGTGATGGGTGAGCTACATTCACATTTTTGTTATGGACTTGAATATTTTTAATGTTGATATCTTTTTCTATTGGATAAATAAAAGATTCTCCCTTATGAATATCTCCGTCTAATAAAGTTCCTGTAACAACTGTTCCAATTCCTTTTACGTTGAACTTTCTGTCAATATTCATTCTGTAATCTCTTTCTGCATGTTTTTGCTTTAAATTCTTGGATTCAGAATCTATCATTTGAATCAAATTATCTAGTCCTCTTTTCGAAATAGAATCTACTTCGCAAATAGGACAATTTTCAAGGAAAGTTCCTTTTACTAATTCTTTAACTTGTTCGATTGTTTTTTCAGTTTCTTCATCAGTTGCCAAGTCTCTTTTGGTTAAAACGACAATGCCTTCGGTTTTATTTAAAAATCTAAGTATATCCAAATGTTCAACAGTTTGAGGCATTACACCTTCCTTACTATCGATACATAAAAGAATCATATCCATTCCAAAAGTACCGGTCATCATATTTTTTACGAATTTTTCGTGACCTGGTACGTCAATTATTCCAGCTCGTTGACCACTTGGAAGATCAAAATAGCTAAAACCTAAATCGATAGAAATTCCTCTCTTTTTTTCTTCCGGTAGTCTATCAGTGCTATTTCCGGTTAAAGCTTTTATTAATGTAGTTTTTCCATGATCAATATGGCCTGATGTACCTATAATAAAATCCATATAACCTCCAATTAATTTACTAATTCATATTATATCATATTTTTCTATTTTGTATAAAACATAAGGAAATTATTTTCATAAATTTTTGTACAAACATATTAATTTAATTAAATGAAGTAATAACAATTCAAACTTATCAATTACTTTATCAATATAACAAAGTTGATTATCCGAATAATGCATTACAAAGAATACTTATGCAATAAAAGTGCGGAAATATGATAATATTTAAAATGATAATGAATATTAATGTGGTTTTCAAATATAATACTAATTTACTTTAGGCAATATAAGTGGTATAATTAAGAATATAAAAGAAAAAATAATTTTGATAACGGAAGGAAAACAATTTTATAGGAGGATTTTAATGAGTTTTACATTTGACTTAAAAGAACATGCTTCTCAAGTCGAAGAATTTCGAGAATTTGTAAGAAGCAAAAAGGATATTAAAGGTCCTTTGATGCCCGTTTTACAACGTGCACAAGATGAATTTGGTTATTTGCCTAAGGAAATTATTACAATGATTTCTAAAATATTAGACATTCCTTTGTCAGAAATTTACGGTGTTATAACTTTTTATGCACAATTTTCTTTGATTCCAAAAGGAAAATACGATATTCAAGTTTGCGAAGGAACTGCTTGTTATGTAAAAGGAGCTCAAAGAGTTTCTGAAAAACTACAAGAGATTTTGAAGATTCCAGCAGGTAGCACTACTGAAGATCAAAAATTTTCTATCACACCATGTAGATGTGTTGGTTTGTGCGCATTAGCTCCAGTTATTGTTATTAACGGCGATGTGTACGGTAAGGTAGCTGTTAATGAATTAGAATCAATTGTTAGTAAATATAATTAGTTATTAGGGGATTTGTTATGAATATTGAAAAACTTAATGAGATAAGAGAAGAGTATGCAAAAAATATCAAAATGCGTGAACTCGTAAAGGATAAAATTTATGTTGAACATACTAATCCAAAAGAAAAACAAATAGTTGTGTGTGGTGGGGCTGGTTGTGAAGCTACAGGCGCTAAATCTTTGATTGATGAGTTTAACAAATATATAGAAGAAGAAAAAATTGAAAACGTAGTCGTTGTTCCAGTAGGATGTATTGGACTTTGCGAAACTGGTCCTAATGTTGTTGTATATCCTGAAGGAATTTTCTACACAAGAGTTAAATTATCAGATGTTAAGAGCATTGTCGATAAATCTATTGTAAATGACGAAGTTGATGAAGATGTAGTTTACGAAAATGCAAAACAAGACGATAAGATTTTGAAATACAATTCAGTTGATTTCTACGATAAACAATTTAAGATAGCTTTAAGAAATGTAGAAAAAATTCAATTAGAATCTTTAAACGAATATATTGGTGCAGATGGTTATCAAGCTTTACATAAAGCCATTTTTGATTTAGACCAAAAAGAAATAATTGAAGAAATGAAGAAATCAGGATTGAGAGGTCGTGGAGGAGCAGGTTTCCCTACAGGAAGAAAATGGGAATCAGCTTATAAAGTAGAAAATAATCAAAAATATGTTATCTGTAACGCAGACGAAGGTGACCCTGGTGCTTTCATGGACAGAGCAATCCTTGAAGGAGACCCTCATTCAGTATTAGAAGGTATGGCTATTTGCGGTAGAGCGATAGGTGCTAATCAAGGTTTTATATACGTAAGAGCAGAATATCCAATTGCAGTTAAAAGATTGAGAATTGCAATTCAACAAGCAAAAGAAATGAATCTTTTAGGAAACAACATTTTTGGATCTGATTTCTCATTTGATATCGAATTGAGATTGGGTTCTGGAGCTTTCGTATGTGGTGAAGGTACTGCATTGATGGAATCTATCGAAGGAAGACGTGGAATGCCTCGTACTAAAATATTCAGAACTGCTGAAAGAGGATTGTGGGATAAACCAACTATTATCAACAACGTTGAAACATTTGCTAACGTTCCAGCAATCATGTACAAAGGTGCAGATTGGTTTACAAGTTATGGTACAGAAGGTTCTCCAGGAACTAAAGTATTCGCTTTAGGTGGTAAAGTTGTAAACACTGGTTTGGTAGAAGTTCCAATGGGATCAACTTTAAGAGAAATCATATTTGACATCGGTGGTGGAATTAAAGACGGCAAGAAATTTAAAGCTGTTCAAACAGGTGGACCATCTGGTGGATGTATTCCAGAAGAATTTTTGGACACTCCGGTTGATTTTGAATCATTGGCAAAAATCGGTTCAATCATGGGATCAGGCGGAATGATTGTTATGGATGAAGATGACTGTATGGTTGATATCGCTAGATTCTTCCTTGAATTTACAGTAGATGAATCTTGCGGTAAGTGTGTTCCATGTCGTGAAGGTACTAAGAGAATGCTTGAAATCTTAGAAAAAATCACTTCTGGAAAAGGTGAAGATGGAGATATCGAAGCATTAGAAGATTTGTGTGACACCATTACTTCTGCATCACTTTGTGGTCTTGGACAAACAGCTCCAAATCCGGTTATATCAACATTAAAATACTTCAGAAATGAATATGAAGCTCACATTTACGATAAGAAATGTCCTGCTCATGCATGTAAGGCACTTTTATCATACGAAATTACAGACAAGTGTATAGGTTGTACAAAATGTGCTAAAAATTGCCCTGTAAGTTGTATAGAAGGAGAAGTTAAGAAACAACACGTTATCGACAAATCTCAATGTATAAAATGCGGTAATTGCGAAACTGTATGTCCTGTTCACGCAGTAGTTAGGAGATAGATAGTATGATTACTGTAACTATTGATGGAAAAGTAATTCAAACTGATAAGCCTAAATTCATTATCGATTTAGCAAGAGAAAATGGGATTGATATTCCAAATTTATGTTACGATAAAAATTTGGCTGTGGTGAGCGCTTGTAGACTTTGTTTAGTTGAAGTTGAAGGAAGCAAAAAATTAATGACTGCTTGTTCTACTTTGGCAAAAGACAACATGGTTGTTCATACTAAAACTGATAGATTAATAAAACACAGACAAAGAATTCTTCAAATGTTGTTGGATTCTCATCCAAATGATTGCTTGACTTGTCAAAAATCCGGTGAATGTCAATTACAAAAATATTCTTATGAATACGGAGTAAAATTCAGAGAACATGACGGAGCAAGAAGAGAAAAATTAGTAGATGATTCTTCTCCATACATCATTAGAGATGATAGCAAGTGTATACTTTGTGGAAAGTGCGTAAGAACTTGTAATGTCATGGATGATAGAAAAATTCTTAATTTCTCAAATAGAGGATACGAAACAAGAATTAACTTAGATATTAACGATACATTTGAATCTTCTTATTGTATATCTTGCAATAGATGCGTAGTAGCTTGTCCAGTAGGTGCATTGATGGATAAGAGAGCTATGAATTTAGGAAGAAAATGGGAGTTAGAAACTAAGAAAGTTCAATGCAAAGTTTGCGAATACGGTTGTGAATTTGAAGTCTTGAGAAAAAATGGAAAGAATCTTGCATTAAGAGCATTAAGCCCAGAAAATGGCAGACCACTTTGCTTAAAGGGTAGATTGACTACAGAATTATTGAATGTGGATAACCCAAAACAACCTTACAAAAAAATTGGTGGAGAATTTGTCGAAGCTAGCTGGAATAATGTATTAGGTTTGGATAAGATTCTAGACAAAATCGAAAAAATAGATAATTAATGTATAAATAAAAAGAATGAATAGGTGAAATAATGAATAGAGAACAATTAATATCAATTATTGATGATGCTGTAAATAGAGAAGATGATTCGTATACATTTTACAAAGATGCAGCTGAAAAAGCAGAAGATCCACAAACTAAAAGTCTTTTTGAAAGACTTAGCAAAGAAGAATTAAAGCACAAAGATTACTTACAAAAATTCTTAGAAACTAAGGCTGAAACTATCAAAATTGATGATAGCGAAGATTATAATTTATCACAAGACATTGATAGACCAAGAATGACTACAGAAATGGACTTTAGAGATGCTATCAAATTAGCTATCAAAAGAGAAGAAGAAGCTATGCAATTGTACGCTGATATTGCAAATTCTTGCTTAGATAAAGCTGAACAAGATATTTTTTCTGGATTATCTAAAATGGAAAAATTGCATAAAACTGAACTAGAAGAAATATTTTTGAATGTAGGATTTAACGAAGTTTGGTAGGTGTAATATGTTAAATATAAATATTGATGGTATTGATATTCAAGTCGAAGAAAATACCACTGTATTAGAAGCTGCGCATAAAGTTGGGATTGATATTCCGACATTGTGTCACGATAAATATCTGAGCGAATTTGGCGGTTGTAGAATGTGCTTAGTTGAGATAGAAGGATCCAGAAAACTTCAAACATCATGTTCTACCATGGTCAAAGACGGAATGGTTGTTAAGACAGAAACTGATCGTTTAGTAAAAACTAGACAAAATATACTTAAACTTTTGATGATGAATCACCCTAAAGATTGTTTGACTTGTTCAAAAGTTGGTAATTGTAGATTACAAGATTTGTGCTACAGATATGGTGTTAAAAACCCAGAAGTATTAGGAAAATATGGAAATTACGACATAGAAGTTCAAAATCACGAAGTCGATGATACGAATCCATTGATTTTTAGAGATCAAAACAAATGTATTTTGTGTGGAAAATGCGTCAGAGTTTGTGAAGAAGTTCAATGTACACATACAGTAGATTTTAAAAATAGAGGATTTGATTCTTATATTTCTACAGCTTTTGATCTTCCTCTATCTAAGGAAAACTGTCGTATGTGTGGACAATGCATAAGCGTGTGTCCAACAGGTGCATTAATCAATAAACAATTAAAAGATACAAGACCTTGGGAAGTTGAAAAAGTTAAGACAACTTGTCCATTCTGTGGAACAGGATGTCAATTCAACTTAATAGTAAAAAATGGAAAAGTTCAAGGTGTTGAACCATGTGATGGTTATGTAAATCAAAACGCACTTTGTATCAAAGGTCGTTTCCATACAGATATGATTCACTCAGACGAAAGATTGACTTCTCCATTGATTAGAAAAAATGGAGAATTGGTTGAATGTAGCTGGGATGAAGCCATAGGTTATGTTGGAAATAAGTTAAGAGATATTAAGATGGAATTTGGTCCAGATTCAATAGCTGGTCTAAGTTCGGCTAGATGTACAAATGAAGATAACTTTGTATTCCAAAAAATGATGAGAGCAGCGATCGGAACAAACAACGTCGATCACTGCGCCAGAACCTGACACGCCCCAACAGTTGCAGGTCTTGCAGCTACATTAGGAAGTGGAGCTATGACAAACTCTATAGAAGAAATTCTGGGTGCAGAATTGTTGTTTGTTATAGGTTCTAATGCTACAGAAGCTCATCCTATTATTGGTAATAAGATGAAACAAGCTGTTAAAAAAGGAACTAAGCTTATCGTTGTTGATCCAAGAAAAACAGGCTTGGCAGAAGAAGCGGATATTTGGTTGAGATTAAATCCAGGTACGGATGTATTCTTATTAAATGCTATGATGAAAGTTATCATAGAAGAAGGATTAGAAGCCAAAGATTATATTGAATCACGTGTTGAAAACTTTGAAGGCTTGAAGAAAACAGTAATGAAATACGATTTGGAAGAAGCTGAAAAAGTTACAGGTGTGGACAAAGAATTAATCAGACAAGCAGCTTTGTTGTATGCAAAGACTGAAAAGGCTGGTATATTCTATACACTTGGTATCACAGAACACACTCATGGAACAGAAAACGTAATGAGCTTGGCAAATCTAGGAATGTTAACTGGACACGTTGGTATTGAATCTGGAGGAATCAACCCTATCAGAGGTCAAAACAACGTACAAGGAGCTTGTGATTTGGGTGCATTGCCTAACACATATCCTGCTTATGCAAAAGTTACAGATCCAAAAGCTCGTGAATTTTTCGAAAGCGTATGGAAGACTCCATTGAGTCCAAATCTTGGATACCAAATTCCTGAAATGTTTAATCAAGCAGTTAAGGGAAATCTTAAAGCAATGTATATAATGGGTGAAGATCCTGTTTTATCAGATCCAGATGCAAACCACGTTAAGAGAGCTTTGAATAATTTAGATTTATTAGTTGTTCAAGATATATTCATGTCTGATACTGCAAAACTTGCGGATGTTGTATTCCCAGCAACTTGCTATGCAGAAAAGGACGGAACATTTACAAATACTGAAAGAAGAGTTCAAAGAGTTAGAAAAGCTGTTGCTCCTCCGGGACAAGCTAGAAATGACTGGTCGATTTTGTGTGATGTAAGTAAAATCATCAATCCAAATGTATTCTTTGGTTATGAAACAAGTGAAGATGTATTTGAAGAAATGAGAGTAACTATGCCAAGTTACAGAGGTATGACTTACGAAAGAATTGACAAAGTTGGATTGCAATGGCCATGTCCTACAACATCTCACCCTGGTACAAAATACTTGCATAAAGGAATATTTGCAAGAGGTCAAGGTCAAATGATGGAAATAGAATACAGACCATCAGAAGAATTGCCAGATGAAGATTATCCAATGATTTTAAGTACAGGAAGAATGTTGTATCATTACAATATAACTACGAGATACTCAAAAGATTTGGATGGAGTAAGTCCTTACGAACTTGCAGAAATCAATCCAGTGGATGCAGAAAGATTGGGAGTAAAAGATTTGGATACTATTAGAGTTACATCCAGAAGAGGAAGTATCGTAACTCGTGTTGTAGTAACTGACAGAGTGTTACCTAATATGATATTCATGACATTCCACTACAGAGAATCTCCAGTAAACGAAGTGACATCAAATCACTACGATCCAATTACAGGAACTGGTGAGTATAAAGTGTGTGCAATTCATGTTGAAAAAGTTGATTTGCATCCAGATCATGAGGATACAATTCAAAGATTTGTTAACATGGCAACTTTATTATCAGACGAACACAAAAAAGATAAAAAAGTAATTTAAACAAACAAAAAAAGATCTCAGATTTTTAAAATCTGGGATCTTTTAAATTGCGATTATTTTAAAATATCTTCAATCAATTTTAGCAATTTGTCGTTTGATTGCTCATCCAAAATACAAAATCTAAAAAAGTATTCACTCAAATTATTAAACGATGCACAGTCTCTTATGATAAGAGCATGAGGAATTAATTTTTCTCTTAATTCATGCGCAGTTAATTTTTTGTCCAATATTTCGCATAGTACGAAATTCGATTTTGAAGGATAAACTTTCAAGCAATCTATTTTTTCTAAAGTAGATATCATTTTTTCTTTTTCACTATTAATAAATTCGAACACGTTTTTGTGGTAATAAGTATCCGTGAACATCTCGCCACCAAGAATGTCGGCAAAGATATTTATGTTCCACAAATTTGTGTGTTTATTTATTTCATCGTAAAGCTTTTTATTTCCAGTTATTCCGTAACCCAATCTTATTCCTGCAGCTGCGAAAAACTTCGATGTAGAGCGTATAACAAGTAGGTTATCGCATTTTTCAGTTAAATTTACTGCTGAATATTTGTCTACATCTGAAAACTCAACATAAGTTTCATCTATCATAAAATAGCAATTGCTTGATTTGATAAGTTCTTCAAGTTTTCCGTTTTCAATGGCATATCCTGTTGGATTATTAGGATTGGTTAATATTACAAGACTTACGTCATTTTCTTTTATCATTCTCGATAATTTCTCACAATCTATCGCAAAATCATTTGATTTATCCAAATCGTAAGAAATTATATTGGAGTTGATTTTGTTGAGTTCTCTTTCGTACTCAGAATAACTAGGGTTGAATATTATTGCGTTTTTTGGATTGATTAGAGATATAAATGATGAAATCAAATTAGTGCTACCCGATGTAAGCAAGATTTTGTCTCTTGATACATTGGTGTATTTTTCAATAGATGATAATAATTGATCGTAATTTGGGTCAGGGTATACTCCGACTTTATTAAGATTTTTTTCAAGCTTAGTCATCGCTTTAGGGCTTGGACCCAAAGGATTGACGTTTGAACTGAAATCCTTGATTTCATCTATATTAAATCCGTATTCTTTTTGAATTTCAAAAAGATTTGCTCCATGAGATGATTTCATTATTTTCTCCTTATAAAATATTAATACCTCTTGTTTTATCTAACAAAATTGAGATAGATTCTTCTCTGTTGATGTGGTGAATAAATTCGCTCATCAATTCGCTCATATCTACAGCGTGGAACCATTCTTTGTTTTTGATTGATTCTGGTACGTATGTCAAGTTTGTAGAATAAACTCCGTCGATGTAGCCTTCTTTATTCATTTGATCGAATTTGTCAGGACCTTCAGTAAACAAAGCGAAACTTACTGCGCAGAATATTCTGTTTGCTTTTTGTTTTTTCAATTGTTTTGCAATATCAATAACAGATCCACCTGAGGCAATCATATCATCTACGATTAATATGTCTTTGCCTTCTACTTCACGTCCGATGTATTTGTGTTCAATAATAGGGTTCTTGCCGTCGACTACTTTAGTGTAATCACGTCTTTTGTAGAATAATCCTATGTCTTGTTTTAAAATATTTGAATAGTAGATTGCTCTATCCATTGCACCAGTATCTGGTGAAATAATGATCATATTTTTCTTGTCTAATTCATCAGTAGTTATGTTTTCTTTTTCTAAGAAGTGAGTAACTATTTCTGCTGTAGGATAGATGTTTTCAAATGTCATCAATGGGATTGCGTTTTGTACGTTTGGATCGTGCACATCAAATGTGTAAATTCCATCTACTCCCATGTCTTCTAATTCTTGAAGTGCCATTGCACAGTCAAGTGATTCTCTGGATTTACGTCTGTGTTGACGTGATGAATATAAAAGAGGCATCATTACATTGATACGTGAAGCCTTTCCATTGATTGCGGAGATAACTCTTTTGATATCTTGGAAGTGTTCATCTGGACCGATTATAGTTTGTTCGCCAAACATATTGTACTTCAATCCATAGTTTCCAACGTCCGATATGATTAAAATATCACGACCTCTAACTGATTCGTCGATTGTAACTTTTCCTTCACCGTTACTAAATCTGGATTCTGTTATCTTTAATAAATAACTTTCTGTTGCACCGTTTTTTTTCATTAAAAGTTCGTCAACTTCTTTTGCCAAACCTTCAATGTTTTTCATAGCTATGATTCCAAGTTCTCCGTATGGAAACTCTTCAAATTTTGATTCTGACATAAGTCCTCCTTAAATACTACATTATATATAAAGAATATCACAAACAATTTCCGTATTCAAATTTAAATAACACAAACTATTTGATATAATCGGATAGGAAAGGTGTTTTATAATTTATGGAAAATAATGATGAAAAATTCATGATGAAAGCTATAGAACAAGCGAAGATTGCTTATGATATGGATGAAGTTCCTGTAGGTTGTGTCATTGTTAAAGATGGAGAAATAATTGCTCAAGCTTATAACAGTGTGGAAACAGATAACAATGCGACAATGCATGCAGAATTAAAAGCTATTAATCAAGCAACTAAGGTTATTGGAAATTTTAGGCTTGATGATTGCACAATGTATGTGACATTGGAGCCTTGTGTGATGTGCACAGGAGCTTTGGTATATTCGAGGATACCAAAAGTTGTGTTTGGAGCTTTTGATAAAAAAAGAGGCGCTTGTGGGTCTTTACTATCATTACATGATTACGAAGGACTCAATCATAAAATAGAAGTAAAAAGTATCATGGAAAATGAGTGCGTAGAATTGTTGCAGAGTTTTTTCAGGGGGATTCGTGAAAAAAATAGAAATAAATAGATTAAGTGATTATTTGAAAAAAACATACGGAACGAAAGTTTACAAATTACCGCTAGATGGTGGATTCAGTTGTCCTAATAGAAAAAATTCTAACGGTTGTATTTTTTGTTCTGAAAGTGGATCTGGTGAATTTACTTTTAATGAATATTCAATTAAGGAGCAAGTCGAATTGCAAATTAAAAGATTATCTGAAAAGAAAAAAGCAGACAAATTCATTGCGTATTTTCAATCGTTCACCAATACTTACAAGCCTGTAAATGAACTTAGGAAAATTTACTCAGATGCTATTGATAACGAAAATGTGCTGGTGCTTGATATAGCCACCAGAGGAGACTGCTTAGATGATGAGAAGATAAAGCTTTTGAGTGATTTAAACAAACATGTGGATGTATGGGTTGAAATGGGCCTTCAATCCACTAAAAAGTCTACGATAGAATTAATCAATCGTGCTTATAGCAATGGTGTTTATTTTGATATGGCAAAGAAACTAATGGATAATGACATCAAAGTAATCTCACATGTAATAGCAGGTCTTCCTTATGAAACTGAGGATGATTTTTTGGAAAGTGTTTATCAAACGCAATTGCATGATATTTGGGGAATCAAAATTCATTCATTATATATACAAACAGATTCAAGGTTGTACGATTATTATCTACGAAATAAATTTAAAATTCTGACGATGGATGAATACACTGATTGGGTCGTAGATAGTTTCAAAATTCTGAACGAGGATACTGTTGTGCATAGAATGACTGGAGATGCTTACAAGCCAAAACTTTATCTTCCTAAATGGTCTTGTGATAAATTGAAAGTAATTTCTGAGATAAATAGTAAAATTAAAACATACAATACATAAAAAAATTTATTGAAGTTTTTGTGCTTTTGAAATATACTTACTTAGTATAGGAATATGGAGGGAATAGCACAATGAAAATCCACATGGGATTAGATGTAGGTTCAACTACTGTCAAGCTTGTCGTTATAAATGAAAACTACGAAATTTTATTTCAAGAATACACTAGACATCGTTCTGACATAGAAGAAACTGCCAAAAATGTTCTTAAACAAGCATACGATTCACATCCAGAGTTCAAAAACAGCGATTGTACAATTATGGTCACTGGAAGTGGCGGAATGTATGTTGAAGATAATCTAAATATCGAATTTATACAAGAAGTTGTGGCTGGAACTACAGCTATTAAAAAATATATCCCTAATGCCGATGTGTGTATTGAGCTTGGGGGAGAAGACAGTAAGATAACTTATCTAAAAGGAAACGTAGAACAAAGAATGAACTCCATCTGCGCAGGTGGAACTGGAGCATTCATAGACCAAATGGCAGCTTTGTTAAAGACGGATGCATCTGGTCTTAACGAATTAGCCAAAGATTACAAGAAAATATTTTCGATTGCAAGTAGATGCGGTGTATATGCAAAAACTGACATTCAAGCTTTGATTAACCAAGGCGCAACAAAAGAAGACATGGCAGTTAGTGTATTCCAATCTGTTGTCAATCAAACAATATCAAATCTTGCTTGTGGTAGACCTATTGAAGGAAATATCGTATTTTTGGGTGGACCACTTTATTTCTTATCAGAATTAAGAAATAGATTTATCACGACACTAGATGATGGTGTCAACACATTCTACAGTCCTGAAAATGCTCAAGTATTTGTGGCATTAGGAGCAGCTATTGCATCAATGGATGGAGAAGTTGTTAAGTATGAGGATTTGTTGAACAGATCTTATGACAAAAAACAAGAAATTAGTGATGAGTTAATACTTGAGCCGTTATTTAAAAATGAGAATGAAAAAGAAGAATTTTACGAAAATCACAAGAAATCAAACGTGAAATTCAAAAATCTTGACGAAGTACAAGGAAACTTGTATTTGGGGATTGATGCGGGCTCAACTACTAGTAAAATTGTAGTAATTGATGAAGATTGCAACATTGTTTACGATTTTTATGCGAATAACCAAGGAAATCCACTTGATTTAGTTAAGGAACAATTATCTGTAATTTATTCTAAACTAAATGATAACCAAAAAATTGCAAGTAGTGGTATAACAGGTTATGGTGAAGATTTTATAAAACAAGCTTTATCGGTCGATTTTGGTGAAGTAGAGACAATAGCGCATTTGACTGCTGCAAGATATTTTGATCCAGATGTTGATTTTGTTTTGGATATTGGTGGTCAAGATATGAAAGCTATGCATGTGAATGATGGAATAATTGATTCCATTCAATTAAATGAAGCATGTTCTTCTGGTTGTGGATCATTTATTGAAACATTTGCTCACAGTTTAAATTTATCCGTACAAGAATTTCAACAAAAAGCACTTGAATCAAAAAATCCTGTAGATTTAGGTTCAAGATGTACAGTATTTATGAATTCGAAAGTAAAACAAGCGCAAAAAGAAGGCGCTAGTGTCAGTGATATTGCAGCGGGTTTATGTTATTCAGTAATCAAAAACGCAATCCAAAAAGTTATAAAACTTAGAGATCCATCAAAGTTAGGTGAACATATCGTAGTTCAAGGTGGTACATTCTACGGGGATGCGATACTAAGAGCTTTCGAAAAAATTACAGGTAAAGTTCCTACAAGACCAAATATTTCTGGACTTATGGGAGCTATGGGAATGGCTTTGATTGCAAAAGAAAAATCAACAGGATATTCTACGATTTTATCTGAAGACGAACTTGAAAAATTTGAATACACTCAAGAACAAGCAGAATGTAAATATTGTTCTAACCATTGCAAATTAACTATCAACAAATTTGCAAATGGCAAAAAATTTGTTACTGGAAATAGATGTGAAAGAGGAGCTGGAATTAGTCTGGATAAAAAAGACAAGCTTCCAAATATGTACGATTATAAAAACAAAAGATTATTTGGATATAAGAGCATTCCAGAAGATAAAGCAAGAGCGACTGTAGGAATTCCTAGAGTGTTGAATATGTACGAAAATTATCCTTTCTGGCATACATTCTTCACGAATTTAGGATACAGAGTTGTGTTGTCTTCTAAATCATCAAGAGAAATTTACGAAAAAGGCATTTCTTCGATTACAAGTGAAACATGTTGTTATCCTGCAAAATTAGTTCACGGTCACATTGAAGATTTATTAGAAAAAAATGTTGATATGATATTCTATCCTTCGGTATTTTTTGAAAAACAAGAATACGATAAGGCGAATAATCACATTAACTGTCCAGTAGTTACTGGATATCCGGAAGTTATTAAAAATAATGTCGATGGATTGAAAAACACGAAGTATTTCAACCCATTTATATCATTCCAAGACAAAAACAAATTAAAAACAAGACTTATCGACGAATTAAAAGAGCTAGGACTTTCTGATAAGGACATTTCAAACAGCGTTGATAGAGCGTGGGATGAACTTGAAAAATACAGAAAAGATGTAAAGGTTGAAGGGAAGAAAGCTTTGTCCAAAATTCGTGAAATGGGCAAAAAAGCAATTGTGTTAGCTGGTAGACCATATCATGTCGATTCAGAAATAAATCATGGAATTCCTGAACTGATTACTTCATTAGGTCTTGGAGTTTTATCAGAAGATTCTATAATTGATTATGATGATGACGTTGATAGCGATTTGAGAGTATTGGATCAATGGGTATATCACTCCAGACTTTACAGAGCAGCAGAAATTGTTGGAAACAGTGAAGATTTGGAAATGGTTCAACTTAATTCATTCGGTTGCGGAATAGACGCTGTAACTACAGACCAAGTTAATGAAATATTGTCTGCTAAAGGGAAAATCTACACTGTATTAAAAATCGATGAAATTAGTAACTTAGGTGCCGTTAAAATCAGAATAAGATCATTGATACAAGCACTTGAAAAGAAAAACTTCGTTCCAAATGTTAAAAAATCATATCACGTAGAAAAAGTCGAATTCACTAAGAAAATGAAAGAAGAATACACGATCCTAGCACCACAAATGGCGCCAGATCACTTTGAAATAATGGAATCTTTATTCAAAGATAATGGCTACAAAGTGGAATTTTTAAGAGATGTTAATTCAAAAGTGATCGACGAGGGATTAAAATATGTAAACAACGACGCTTGTTATCCATCTATAACTGTTGTAGGACAAATGATGGAAGCTATAAATTCTGGTAGATATGACACTAACAAACTAGCTTTGTTAATGAGTCAGACTGGTGGAGCATGTAGAGCAAGTAACTATGTTGGTTTCATAAGAAAAGCATTAAAAGAAGCGGGATATGAAAATATTCCTGTAATTGCTATTTCTTGGCAAAATATAGAAACAAACGAAGGCTTTAACCTTTCTCCATTAGTATTACAAAAAATGATTGTTGCAGTATTATATGGGGACTTGATAATGAGATTATCAAACTTCACAAGAGCCTACGAAAAGGAAAAAGAAACTGATACTTTAAAACAAAAATGGATTGAAGAATGTCAAAATAGAGTTTTGAAATCAAGTTCAAAACTATTTAGACAAACTGTCGATGAAATTATTGAAGATTTTTCAAAAATAGAATTATTAGATATACAAAAACCAAAAGTTGGTATTGTAGGAGAAATTCTCGTAAAATATCTTCCTCAAGCCAATAATAATTTGCAAGATTTATTGGAAAAAGAAGGCTGCGAAGTTGTAATGCCTGATTTGACAGATTTTGTACTTTATTGCTTGAGAAATGAATACCATAAGGGAAACTTCTTATCCAAATCCAAATTCACAGGATTCATGTGCAATATGGGAGTAAATTTGATTGAACATTACAGAAAATACATCAGAAACCAATTAATCAAATCGAAGTTTACTCATCCGCTTAAGATACAAGAACTGGAAGATTACGCACAAGAAGTTGTATCGCTTGGAAATCAATACGGTGAAGGATGGTTGTTGACTGCAGAAATGATAGAATTAATTCATATCAATGCTAACAATATTGTATGTATCCAACCATTTGGTTGTCTTCCAAACCATATCACAGGAAAAGGAGTCATTAAGAGAATTAGACAATTGTATCCACAAGCAAACATAATTCCAATTGACTACGATCCTGGCGCAAGTGAAGTAAATCAAATTAATAGAATTAAACTTATGCTTTCACAAGCAAAGGAGAAAATTAATAATTAAAACTTACAAAAAATCAAAATTAGTGTAAATTTTCATTGTTTTTGATATAATTAAATAAGTGTTATGGCAAAGCACCGGTGAATCCGAGTGCTTTGTTCATTAAGAAAGTAATTGGAGGAAAGAATGAAAAAAAGAGCTGTTATTGTCTTTTTTATTTCGCTAGCACTATTTTTGGGAGTTTATTTCGGTGCTGGTAAATTTTTAGGAAGCTTAAAAACAACTGGCTCTGATATTAAAGGCGATGAATTAGGAAAAAACAATGTAATTGAACAAAATATACCGGATGAATTTTTGTTTGTCCTATTAGGAATTGACAAAGAAGTAAGCACAACAGATCATCAAAGATCTGATACTATAATGGTTTGCAAAGTTAACTTTAATTCTGGTAATGTGGATATACTGTCTGTGCCAAGAGATACTCAAATTAGATTGAATGGAAATATTCACAAAGTAAATGCAGCTCATGCTTATGAAGGAGCAAAAGGATCTTTAAAAGCGTTGAGAGATTTATTGGGAATAGATTTGGATTATTACGTTGAAGTTGATTTTGATAGTGTTGAACACATCGTAGATGCTATGGGTGGAGTTGAAGTTGATTCACCAGCTGAAATAGTTGTCGAATCAAGACATATCCGTATCCCAAAAGGGAAATCAAAACTAAACGGAGATGAAGCGTTGCAATATGTGAGGGCACGTCATCCATTAGGTGGATCAGATGAAGCGAGAATTGAAAATCAACATTATTTTATAAAAACATTGATGGATCAATTATTGAGTCCAGCAAATATTACTAAAATGCCAAAAATGATTGAAATATTCAAAAGAGATGTTAAAACGAATATTCCATTGGGAGATATGACGGCTTATCTTACAAAAATTCCTAACTTTTCATCTAGCAAAATACATAGCTATATACTACCTGGAGATTATAAAGATGATGGAATTAGTTGGTATATGGCGGATGAAGAACAATTACCAGAAATTGTAGACAGATTATTTGCTGAATACAAACTGGATGATCAAACCACTAATGATAATGACAGAAAAGAAGATGAGGAAGAATCTCAAAATAGTTAGCGGTTTTGTTTTTGGGAGGTATTTTTGTGGAAAGAAAGCAAGAACACATTGAAAACTATTTAAAATCAGAATACAAGGGAAACAATTTATTTGATTGTGTTTATTTGGAGCATACATCACTACCAGAATTAGATTTGAATGATGTCGATTTGTCGATGGAATTTAACGGCAAGAAAATCGACTATCCTTTTATGATAAACGCCATGACTGGTGGTGGAGATTCCTGCTGTGACATCAATGAAGATTTGGCTAGATTGTGTAAAACATTCAACATTCCAATGGCAGTTGGCAGTCAAAAAATTGCTCTTGTGGAAGATGAAGCGATTGAAAGTTTTGAACTTGTACGTGAAAATTTGATTAAGAACGAAAACATCGTAATAGGAAATCTTTCTGCAAGAGAAAGCTTGGAATCAGTTCAAAAAGCAATTGAGATGATAGACTCTGATATGTTTGGCCTTCACTTGAATCCAATTCAAGAATTGATTATGGAAGAAGGAGACCGAGAATTTTCCGGAATAAAAGATAACATTAAAAATATAGTAGAAAATGTAGATGTGCCTATAATCGTAAAAGAAGTAGGTTACGGAATGAACAAAAAAACAATCTATGAATTATACGATTTGGGTGTTAGATACATTGATATTGCTGGTTTTGGTGGAACAAATTTTTCTGAAATAGAAGATAATAGAAGATTCGATATGGAATTTTCTGAATTTTACTGTTGGGGAATTCCTACGGCGAAGATTTTATTGGACATGCAAGATAAACCTGACGATTTGTTTTTGATTGCAAGTGGTGGGATAAAAACATCAATTGATATTGTAAAAGCATTAGTCCTTGGTGCAGATATGACAGCGATGAGTGGCGAAGTATTGTCTTATTTAATGCATGGTGGTTATGAATTTGCTAAGGAATTTTTAGATAGCTTGATTTATAAATTAAAAATGCTTATGGTAATGCTCGGAGCAAAAAACATCAATGAGCTTAAAAATGTGGACTACAAAATATTTGGAAAATTAAAAGAAATTACAGAATAAAAAAAGTCATACAAATTTGATTTTAATATCAAACTTGTATGGCTTTTTTAAATGTATTTTTCTACTCTTTTCGTAACAAAACTAAACACTAATGCTTTTAACATATCTCCAGGTAAGAAGACTATCATTCCAGTGAATAACAATTTCCATAGGTCGAATTGTTTATTAGATAATTTGAAAAATATTCCCATGTATATCACACCAAAAGCGTAAATTATAAGTGATGACACCATGAACATAATAAAAAGGTTTAATTGTGACAGGTTGCGGTCTTTGAATTTTACATAAAAAGTTTGTGCCAAAAATCCTATTACATAACCAAAACTCGGTGAAAATATTGTCTGCATTCCGCCCTTTCCTCCCGCAAAAACAGGAAGACCAATAAGCCCTAATACAATATACAATAAAACTGACATGTTCGCGTATTTTTTACTTAAATAATATCCAGATGCTATTGCGAACAAACTCTGCAACGAAATCGGAACTGGAAATAGTGGAATTATTATATAAGATCCAATTATTATTAGCGCACTAAATAAAGCAATTTTTATGAGTTCTTTTGTATCTATGCTTCTACTCATCTTGCTTTTCTCTCATGTCTTGTCTGTAATTTGCCATTACTTCGTGGAAAATTTCTGCTGATGTTGGGGGAGTATAACTTAAAGCATTTGCTCCAGCATTGATCGTATCGATAACATTTTGCTCATTATCACCGCCTGTTGCAATTATTGGAAATTCATATCCAACTTTTTTTCTAATTTCTTCAACTAAAAATGCAGTTTTCTTTCC
Source organism: Finegoldia sp. BIOML-A4 (assembly GCF_009679635.1). Classification (NCBI taxonomy): domain Bacteria; kingdom Bacillati; phylum Bacillota; class Tissierellia; order Tissierellales; family Peptoniphilaceae; genus Finegoldia; species Finegoldia sp. BIOML-A4. The sequence continues at coordinate 164,935 of NZ_WKZC01000003.1, forward strand.
ACCAGATACATTTAAAATATCTGCACCAGAATTAATTTTTCCTTCGATATCATCATATGAAGATACTATTGTAGCGACGATAGGTATGTCTAAAACTTTTTTCATCTGAACAATAGTTTCGTTTTTCATTGGAGCATTTACGATTACTCCGTAAGCTCCTAACATCTCTGCTTGTAATGCCATATTTACACTTCTAATTCCAGATGTAATTCCACCACCTACTCCAGCAAAAACTGGAAGACTTGAAGACATTATAATAGCATTTGTGATTGATAATGTTGGTGTGAAAGGATATACTGCCATTATTGCGTGGCCATTTGTATTATTAATTATTGCAATGTCTGTTGTGAAGACAAGAGTTTTTATTCTTTTTCCTAAAACTGTTATGCCAGATGCTTTGTACATAGCTTCTGGAATATGTACCATTCTGTGTCTCAAATTAGATTTTACTTCTGGTATAAATTTCTTTTCCATAAGATGCCTCCTTAAAATGAATTTCATATTTATATTATAATAGATAAAGCCATTCTAGCAAATCAAAAAACTAAAAAATATTTTGAGAATTTGTTGTAATTGTTAGAAGATTATGGTAATATATATAGGTAAATCCTTGCTCCGGATAGGGGCCAAATAGACCACAAGGAGGTGTCATATGAATAAATATGAATTAGTGCTAATCTTTAAGCCAGAATTATCAGAAGAAGACAGAAATACTGTATTCTCAAGAATTCAACAAGTAATTGACGAAAATGGTAAACTTGAAGAAGTTCACGATTGGGGAAAAAGAAAATTAGCTTATGAAATTAACTACATTAAAGAAGGATACTATTATATTGTAAACTTCGATTTAGATCCACAATTTGTTAAGGAAATCGAAAGAAGATGTAGATTATTCGACCAAATCATTAGATACATGGTTGTTAGAGTAGACGAACAATAATCGTAAGAGGAGGAAATGTTTTGAATAATGTTAGTTTGATGGGTAGATTGACAAGAGACCCTGAAGTGAGATATTCAGCGAATACTCAATTAGCTAACGCTAGATTTAGTGTTGCTGTAGATAGAAGATTATCTAAAGAAAAAAGAATGGAAGCTGAAAACAACAATCAACCAACTGCGGATTTTATCAATTGCGTTGCTTTTGGAAGGACTGCAGAAGTTATTGGACAATATTTCCACAAAGGAAATAGAATTGCTATTACAGGTCACATTCAAACGGGATCTTATGAAAACCAACAAGGACAAAGAATTTATACAACTGATGTAATTGTCGATCAATTTGATTTTGTTGAATCAAGTAATTCACAACCAAATTCAGGTAACTATCAAGGTTACAACAATAACCAATCATTCAACAATAATTCTTTCCAAAACAACAATTTCCAAAATTCAAACGATATTCATAAGAGTAATGACGATTTCGGAATGGGAGACAATGCAGTTCCGACTGATATTGACGAACTTCCATTCTAATAGTAGGAGGTTTTAAAGATATGCAAAGAAGATTTAGACCTAGAAAAAAGATAGATCCATTCCAAAAGGATAAAACAAAAGTTATTGATTATAAAGATGTAAATATGCTTAAAAACTATATCAGCGAAAGAGGTAAGATTTTACCAAGAAGAGTAACTGGATTAAACGCAAAACATCAAAGACAAATAACGGATGCTATCAAAAAAGCTAGACAAGTTGCACTATTACCATACAGTGCTGAATAAGACAAAATTAAGCTACCTTGATGGTAGCTTTTTTTACATATAAGGAGATATAAATGAGTTTAAAAATCGAAAAAACAACAACACCAAAACAAAAATACTCTAATAGTGAAGAATTGGGATTTGGAAAAATATTTACAGATCACATGTTAGTAATAGATTACGACAAAGAAAAAGGTTGGCACGATGAAAGGATAATTCCATATCAAAATATTTGTCTTGATCCTTCTTCTATGGTTTTTCATTACGGACAAACTGTTTTTGAAGGAATGAAAGCTTATAAAAATGACGGCAAAGTATATTTGTTTAGACCATTAGAAAATTTAAAAAGATTAAATAAAAGCAATGATAGATTGTGTATTCCACAAATCGATGAAGAAAAAGTTTTAGAATATTTGTACAAATTTGTCGATTTGGAAAGAGATTGGATACCTGAAGAAGAAGGGTGCTCATTATATATCAGACCTTTTATTATTGCAACTGATGCACAATTAGGAGTAAAAGTTAGTAATGAATACAAACTTATCATAATAGCTTCTCCAAGCGGATCTTATTACAAAAATGGTTTGAGTCCTGTTAGTATTTATGTAGAAAAAGACTATGTAAGAGCTGTTAGGGGTGGAATGGGAATGGCAAAAACTGGTGGAAATTATGCTGCTAGTATGAAAAGCCAAGATATTGCTCACGACAGAGGTTATTCACAAGTTTTATGGCTAGACGGTGTGGAAAGAAAATACATCGAAGAAGTCGGTGCGATGAATATATTCTTTGTGCTAAAAGACAAAGTTATAACGCCAATGATTAATGGAAGTATTTTGGAAGGAATAACTAGAAAATCTGTTATCGAATTACTAAGATACGAAGGTATGGAAGTTTCAGAAGAAAGAATTTCCATTGACGATATCGTAGATTATTACACAAATGGAGAGCTTCTAGAAATATTTGGAACCGGAACTGCAGCTGTTATCAGTCCAGTTGGAAAGCTATTGTATGATGAATATGAAATGATTATTAACGATGGTCAAATTGGAAAAACTAGCCTTCACGTTTATGAAACATTAACTAATTTACAATTTGGAAAGATTGAAGATAACTTTAATTGGAGAGTTGAGATTTAAACGTTAAAAGTCATATTCCAAATAATTTTATCTTGTATTTATGGTATAATGAATACGATAAGTAATATTTGTCAGAGGAGTTAAAATGAATAAATACAGAAATATAGTATTGGCAATTTTAGATGCTATAATCATTAATATATCGTATGTTGTAGGATTGCTTTTAAGATTTGACGGACAAGTACCCTCAAGATACATGAGTTACTATCTTAAATACGCAGTTGTAGTTACAATAATACAAATTTTGATACTTTTTATTTTCAAAATGTACAAGGTAATGTGGAGGTATGCAACATTTGAAGACTACTTAAAAGCTGGTGTGTACACTGCTATTGCAAGTGTTGGTTCATCATTGTTTTTGATTTTGGTAAAATCAACGCTTCCAAGATCAAGCTTTTTGATTGCACTTGTTTTTGAAGTTGTATTGATTTTAATAGTTCGTATGATTGCAAGAACTCAAACTGATAAAAAATCAGCTGTCGAACAAACTATCGAAGGACAAGTTAATTCAATGGTAATAGGAGCAGGTGCAGCTGGGGTTTTGATTGTTCGTGAGATGCTAAATCATCCTGAAATGAAATCTAAACCTGTGTGTATACTTGACGATGATAATACGAAAATAAACAAAAGCATATCTTCAGTTCCGGTTGTTGGTGACACAAGTGATATTGTTAAAAAGGCACATGAGTACAACGTTGAAGAAATTGTTTTAGCGATACCAACTATAGATTCAGATCGTAAGAAACAAATTCTTAATGAATGCGAAAAACTTAATGCAAAAGTTAAAATAATGCCTGGTTATTATGAATTTATAGATTCCAAGGTTGATTTGAAAGATTTAAGAGATGTTCAAATCGAAGACTTGCTTGGACGTGACCAAGTAGTATTGGATAAAGAAATTCTTAATGAATTTTTGAACAATAAAGTCGTAATGGTAACTGGCGCAGGTGGATCAATAGGTAGTGAGCTTTGTAGACAAATATTAAAATATAAACCAAAAAAATTGGTGATGATTGATATCTATGAAAACACTACTTATGATATACAAAATGAAATTTTGAGAAATGATCCTGATGCACCAATTGATGTTATTATAGAATCTATAAGAAACTTCGATAGAATGAATGCGATTTTTGGAATTCACAAACCAGATGTTGTGTTCCACGCTGCAGCTCACAAACATGTTCCTTTGATGGAACATTCACCACAAGCAGCTGTTTTGAACAATGTATTTGGGACGAAAAATATAATAGATTGCTGCGATATTCATAACGTCAAGAAATTCGTATTAATATCTACAGATAAGGCGGTTAATCCGACATCTGTAATGGGTTGCACCAAGAGAATTTGTGAGCTATTAGTACAATCTAAAAATCAAATTTCTAAAACAGAGTATGTGGCAGTTAGATTTGGAAACGTGCTTGGATCAAATGGTTCAGTAATTCCACTATTCAAAAAGCAAATTCAAGAAGGTGGACCAGTTACTGTTACTCATAAAGATATCATCAGATATTTCATGACAATTCCTGAAGCTTGTCAACTTGTTATGCAAGCTGGAGCAATGGCAGAAGGTGGAGAAATATTTGTGTTAGATATGGGAGATCCTGTTAAAATAGTAGATTTGGCTAAAAAATTGATAAAGTTATCAGGTTTGGAATTGGACAAAGACATCAAGATAGAATTTACAGGACTTAGACCTGGAGAAAAACTTTATGAAGAAACTTTGATTGAAGCTAATAATATAAGTAAGACAAAATATGATATGATATTTGTAGAAGAACCGGTGGTTCACGATATAGAAAAATTATCTGACGACTTAGTAGATTTGAAGAAAACTACAGAACAAAACTCTAAGTTAGTAATTGTAGAACAATTGCAAAAGATCGTACCAAATTATACTCCGGATGTAGAACATCAATAAAAGAGGTGGAATATGGCTGACAAGAAAAGAAAATCAAGCTACAGTGATATTAATAAAAAATACGATTTTTCAAGCGGCAGAGTTTCAGAAAGCGAAATGAAGCGCAGAAAGAAAAACGCCGAGAAAAATCGTAGAGAAATGAGACGACAAAGAAATAGTTACAATCATGAACAAGACATGGGCAAAACAATAGTTTTGACTCCAGAAATGGTTGAAATGGAAAGAAAAAGAATAGCTAGACAAAAAAGAATAGCTAGAAAGAAAAAGTTGAGAAGAAGAAGAATTATTTCCGCAATCGTGGCAATAGTTTTGATACTTTTAATAGTTTTTGCGGTTAAGAAGGTTGCAAATAAAAATAACCCAAAACCAAAACAACAAACAACAATAACTAACCAAACACCAGTAAAACCACAACCGATTGTTCAATCATTAGTTAAGTTCTCAAAGACAAATAAAATGACTAATTTGTATGAAAAGAGCGAAAAAGTATCCACTGTCCTTGAACAAATCCCTAACAATGCTTATGTAAAGTATTACTCAGATGAAGGAGATTTCTCATACGTAGTGTATAATGGCAAAAAAGGATATATTTTAAAATCTGATTTGTCAGATATAGAAAACAAAAATCAATTCAAAGTAATAAAAGGCGTTTTGATTGTAAACAGCGACTACACATTGCCATCAGATTACGATCCAGGTATTGATGAAGACGCTCGTAAATCATTTACTTTAATGGTTAATGATGCAAACAAAGACGGTGTAATACTAAGAAGTGTTAGCGATTATAGATCATTCGAACAACAATCTAAGTTAGAAGATGTTGAAGATGTAAAATTTGTAAAAGCTGGTACTTCTGAACATCAAACAGGGCTTGCTTATGATTTGATAGGAGAAGATTACACTCTAAAATATAAATTAGATTTCTCAAAATCAAAAGAATATAAGTGGTTGATGGACAATGCTTATAAATACGGGTTCGTATTAAGATATCCTGAAGATAAGAAAGATATAACAGGCTTAAGCTTTGCTCCATGGCACTTCAGATATGTTGGAATTGATTTGGCTAAAATTCTTCACGATCAAAATCTAACTTTGGAAGAATACCTTAAAGTTGCAGATGAAAATGTAACAAACACTGATAACAACAAAGAAGATGGCGACAAGCAAAACATCGAAGAAAAAGAGCCGTCAAATTCAGAAGAAAACTCTGAGAGAAAAACAGACAATGATAACTCAAATAATAACAGAGATAATTCAGATGATGAAAACTCAGAAAATTCTGACAAAAGGAGAAATAACAACCAAACTTCTGAAGATAATGAACAAAATAATAATCAAAATGACAGAAATAATGACAACAACGACAACAATGATAACAATAATTAGAGGTGAAATATGATATATTTAAACAATGAAAACTTTGATGAAGAAGTAATTCAAGCAAAAGGTAAAATTTTGGTGGATTTCTATGCGGATTGGTGTGGACCATGCCAAGGACTTGCTCCAATAATTGAAGAAATTGATGAAGAAAACAAAGACGAAAACATCAAAATCTGTAAACTAAATGTAGATGGAGCACAAGAAATTTCCAGAAAATACAAAGTAATGAGTATTCCTACAATATTAGTATTTGAAGATGGAGAAATCATAAAATCTACTGTAGGTATGGTTGAAAAAGAATATATCTTGGATATGCTAAAATAACAAATCAAATATAAACAAATGAGAACTAATCTAGGACAAATAGATTAGTTCTTTTTAAAAAGTAAAAAATCGAAGAAAACACTTATATTTTTAAGAAAAAAATTGTATAATAATGGTGAGATAGAATATAAAGAAATTGTAAATTTTATGTAAAAACTTACAAATATTTTAAGTTATAAAATTATGGAGGTATATTATGATAAACAAAAAAATAATTAGCATAGGTGCAGGAATAATAGCTGGAGCTATTGGTGGAAAAGTTTTGAATTCAAAGCTAGCTAAAAAAGCTGCTGTTAGTACAGTTGTTGGAGGATTAAAAGTTAAAGAATCTATCGATAAAACTGTTGAAAATATTAGAGTTTCTGCAGAGGATGTTATTGCAGAAGCAAAAGATGTAAAAGAAAGAGAAGAAAAAGAAGAAGCTAAGAAAAACGATGAAATGGACATCGAAAAAGTAGCTGAAGAACAAGAAGAAAAAACTGAAGAAAAAGTTGAAGATAAAAAAGAGGAAGAAAATAAATAATGAGAGCGTCAATAGCCCACAGAATAAAGGGCAGATGCCGTTTTGTTTATGAAGATAATTTAAAAAAAGAAAATCTTAATAAACTTAAATATTGTATAGAAGAAGTTAGTGGAGTGAGATCATGTAAGATTTCACTTCTTACTAATTCTATTACTGTTAGTTATGATGAAAACTGTGTTTCGAAATTGGCGAAGTTTATTCTTGATTTAGATATGGATACAATTGAGAATACATCAATAGATAATGTAGATTTTCAAGCACAATCAGAAAATGATTTGTTTAATATTCTGAGAAATGCGATGTATCGAAGAATCTTTTTCAAATATATGCTTCCTGCTCCAATAGGAACAGTTGCATTGTTCTTTAGAGCTTATCCGTTTATAAAAAATGGAATTAAATCTTTACTCAATAGAAAACTAAATGTTGAATTGTTGGATGCAACAGCTATTTCTGTATCTCTTGCAACAAGACAGTTTGCAGATGCTGCAAATATTATGTTCTTGTTAGGATTAGGTGAAGAAATAGAAGATTATACAATGAAAAAATCTCAGGAAAATTTGGCACATTCTTTGGCATTGAATATAGATAATGTATTTGTCATTGAAAATGACGAAAAAATCATTAAAAATATTAAAGATGTTGAAATTGGAGATATTGTCGAAGTTGAAATGGGTAATAGTATTCCTGTTGATGGAAAAGTCATTAAGGGTGTTGCCATGGTTAACGAATCTTCATTCACTGGAGAATCAAATCCTGTCAAGAAAACGTCGGGTAGTGTTGTATTTGCTGGAACTGCAATTGAAGAAGGTTCTATTCTAATCGAAACGGCGAAAAAACACGATGATTCAAGATTATCTCATATTATCAGTTTGATTTCAGAAAGTGAAAAGAACAAGTCACTCGCTCAAAAGAAAGCTGAGAACACGGCTGATAGTCTTGTGAAGTATTCATTTATAGGCACAGCATTGACTTATTTATTCACAAGAAATCTTCAAAAAGCTAAGTCCTTCTTAATGGTGGATTTCTCATGTGCATTAAAATTAACTATTCCAATTGCCGTAATGAAGGCGATTAGTCAAGCATCTGAAGAAAAAATCCTTGTAAAGGGCGGAAAATATTTGGAAAACTTGTCTGAAGCAAATACAATCGTGTTTGACAAAACTGGTACGTTGACAAAATCTGAGCCAAGAGTAGCAAAAGTAATAGCTCTCGATAAAATTTCGGAAAATGAGTGCTTAAGAATAGCGGCTTGTCTGGAAGAACATTTCCCACATTCGATTGCTAAAGCTGTGGTTGAACACGCAAAGCATAAAAATTTGAAGCACGAAGAAATGCACTCTAAACCAGAGTACATTGTTGCTCACGGAATCAGAACTAAGATTGTTGACAAGGATGCCTTGATTGGATCTGAACATTTTATTCTTGATGATGAGGGAATAAAAATTAATGATGAAACAAAACAAATTATAGATAAATTAAAAGAAGATTATTCGCTATTGTACTTGGCATTTGCCGGTAGATTAATCGCTGTAATTTGTATCGAAGATCCTCTAAGAGATGAGGCTTGTGATGTTGTAAAATCATTGAGAGATTTGTCGTTTAAAAACATCACGATGTTAACTGGCGATGCAGAAAATTCTGCTCACAGTGTTGCTTCACTATTGGATTTGGATTATTATCAATCACAAGTTTTACCTGAAGATAAGCAAAACTATATCTTGCAAGAAAAAGAAAAGGGAAATAAGGTTGTAATGATTGGCGATGGTATTAACGATTCTGTTGCATTATCTAGCGCAGATGTGGGAATTTCAATGCATCAAGGAGCAGATATTGCGAAGGAAATCTCGGATATTTCGATTGGATCAGACAGCTTAGAAGGGCTTGTTGATGTTGTAAAATTATCAAAAGCTATGAAAAATAGAATTGATTCTGATTATAGACAAATCGTAGGATTCAATTCAACTTTGATAATATTAGGAGTTATGGGAATATTGACCAATACTTCATCGGCACTCCTTCACAATTTATCAACGGTTATGATTGCCGGTAGAAATATGAATAAATACAAAATATAATTTAAATAAAAAAATCTCGTAATCGACAAATGTAATGCCTCTTTAAATCCGGACACGGAAATAAGGGGGCAGTACAAAATCGGTTACGAGATTTTTGTTTATTAATCTTTAATATTTTGTATACTTTTCGAAAGTATTATCAATTTTTTGTATGATATAATTTATTAAAGTGATTTTAAGGCTTCTATAGCTTTGTCGTAATCAGGGTGATTTGTATTTTCTTTCACGTATTCAACGTATTTAACTTCGTTGTTTTCATCTAAAATTACAATACCTCTGTTAAGAAGACGGAATTCTTCCATAACGAAACCATACTTCAAACCAAAATCTAAATCTTTGTGATCGCTTAGGACTAATAGGTTGTCGATTCCTTCAGCTGCACAGAATCTTGATTGTGCAAATGGTAAATCACAGCTAATTGTAAATAGAATTGTGTTGTCAAATTCACTAGCTTTTTTGTTGAATTCTTTTGTTTGGAATTCGCAAACACCAGTATCAATTGATGGTACTACAGAAATTAATTTTTTCTTTCCATCGTAATCAGATAATTTTACTGGTTTTAATTCTGCGTTTAAGCAAGTGAAATCTTGCGCTTTATCTCCTACGTTTACTTTAGTTCCTAATAATGTTACAGGGTTGTTTCCAAATGTTGTTTCTTGTCTTTTGTCCATGTTATAGACCTCCTTATAATTACATTTCTAATTCACAATGTTTTATACCCAAAAATTTATTTAAATAAACAAGAGGAGTTGATTTTAATGAGCACAGCTACAATTATTATTGTATTAATTAGCGTTGCGATTTTGGCGTTATTCTTTAAGATTTCTTTTAAATTGGGGATGCATGCCCTTTCTGGTTTTGTAGGAATTTTTGTTTTAAATATTTTCTTAAGTTTTTTTAATATGCATATTCCGTATAATTTAGTTGATATGTTAATTGTCGGTATTTTTGGAGTTCCGGGATTGGTTGTTTTATTCTTATATTACTTTGTTGTCTAGTAAGAAATTATCAACTAAAATATTAAATTTGTTGCGAAGAAATCACTTATTTGGTATAATTAATAGAGATTTTAGATTACTTAGGAGGAAAATAAATGACTAACTATAAATTAGATATGCAAAAAAGAGACAAAGTTGGCTCTAATGCAGTTAGAAAATTAAGAGTAAAAGAAATGGTTCCAGGAGTTATTTACGGAAAAGACTTAGAACCAATTAATGTATGTGTTGATGAAAAAGAGTTAAGAAAAGTTCACTTAATGGCAGGAACTTCAAGCTTAATCGATGTTAAAGTTGATGGTGAAGATCACACTGTAATCATAAGAGAAGTTCAAAAGCATCCATTTAAAAATCAATATGTTCACGTTGATTTCAAAGCAATCAAAATGGGAGAAGTTGCAAACTTTACTATTCCAGTTGTATTAGAAGGAAGAGATGAAATCAGAGTTCAACCATCTGTATTAATGCAATTCTTGGACGAAATCGAAATCGAATGTTTACCAAAGAACTTACCAAACGAAGCTGTTGTATCAGTTATTGATATGCAAATTGGTGATACTTTCGAAGTAAAAGACTTGGATGTATTCAAAAATGCTGATATAAAAGTTCTTGAAGATGAAACAGAAGCAGTATGTTCATTATCTGAACCAAAAGAAGAAGTAATCGAAGATGAAGATGAAGAAGTATCTGCAGATGTTCCAACAGTTGGTGAAACTGAAGAAGAAGACGCAGAATAATAAATAGAAAAAATAAAGCGAGTTAACTCGCTTTTTTTATAGGATAAAATATGTTTATTACTTTTGAAGGTCCTGACGGCAGTGGGAAATCGACTATAATTCAAAAAGTTTACGATTATTTAATCGAGAATAATTACGATGTAATTAAAACTAGAGAGCCTGGTGGAAGTCCCATTGCTGAAAAGATCAGGAATTTGATACTTGATACTGAAAACACCGAAATGGGTTATAGAACAGAAGCTTTGTTATATGCAGCTTCTAGGGCACAACATGTTGAAGAAACAATTCTACCTGCATTAAACGAGAATAAAATTGTTTTGTGTGATAGATTTCTTATATCTTCCCTTGCATACCAAGGTGTAGGAAGAGATTTGGGAATTGAAAATGTTAGAAAAATTAATGAATTTGGTATAAATGGAGTGTTTCCTGATTTTGTTTTGTTTTTTGATGTTGATCCTATTACTACTTTGAAGAGAAAATCTTCCTTGGATACAGCAGATAGACTTGAAAAAGAGGGTAATAATTTCCATGAAAGGGTATATAATGGATATAAAGAGATTCTAAATTCTGAAAAGAATATAGAAATTATTGATGCAACTCAATCTGTAGAAGACGTATTTAGTCAATGTATAAAAGTTTTAAAAAGGAGAAATGTTTTATGAAACTAGTTGTTGCAATTGTTCAAGATCAAGATGTATATAATTTAAATGCAGATCTTACTGAAGCTGGTTTTAGAATTACAAAGTTGGCTTCAACTGGCGGATTTTTGAAGACAGGAAACAGCACTTTGTTAATAGGTACTGAAGATGAAAATGTAGATAAATGTTTAGAAATCATTGAAAATGATTGCAAATCAAGAGAAACTACAACTTCAATGCTTTCTGTTAGTATGCCAGGAACTAACTACATATCATATCCTGTAGAGGTTATGGTAGGTGGAGCTACTGTATTTTTACTAGAAGTAGATAAGTATTTGAGATTTTAGGTGATTTTATGAAACTTATAGTTGTAATTATGGAAGATGACTTGAGCCATATTCTTTCAAAAGAATTGTTGGAGAATAAAATTTCTTCTACTAAATTATCATCAACAGGTGGTTTTTTGAAAAAAGGAAATACTACAATGTTGATAGGTACTGATGTGGAAAAAGAACAATCTATTTTAGATTTGATTAAAAAAGTATGTGACGAAAATGATATTGAGTCTGATAATGAATCAAAGGCTAATATTTTCGTTATGGATTTAGAGGATTTTAAAAAGTTTTAATGTTACCGAAAAACAAAACTTTGATAAATCAAGTCAAGAATAATAAAATTTCTAACCAATATTTACTATATGGTGAGAATTTAAACGAAATAAATTATGATGCTGAGGCTTTGATATACAATTTACTTGTTAGTAACTCAAATTTGAAGTTGAAGTTTGACAGAGATAAGTTATCCGATCTGTTGGTTATAGAACCTGAGAAAAATTCTATAACCATAGACAAAATCAGAGATATTTCAAAATTTGTATCCACAAAGCCTTTTGAATCTAATAACAAGGTCGTGTTGATAAAACAGGCTGATTTGATGAGGACAGAGGCTTCTAACGCTCTTTTAAAAAATTTGGAAGAGCCAAAGCCTTTTGTGTATTTTATACTACTTACAGACAATAAGAATAAACTTCTAAAAACTATTATTTCAAGATGTCAAGTAATTAATTATCTCAGTGAAAAAGAAAATGAAGAATTTGATTATACGATAGCTTTGGACATTTTGGATAAATCTATGGGGCAAAATCTTCTTACAATGTTAGATTCTAAGGAATATTTGTCAGATTTTCAAAAAGACACAGATGTATTGTTTGATTTTTTGATGGAGTTTTATTCGTCGTTTTTGAAATTTGTGAAGACTAAGGACGAGTCTTCTTTGAATAAAGATTTTGTGAAATTGTACAAGAAATATCCAAAGGCAAATGAGAGAATTATCGTGGATACTTTGGACAAGATTGAGTCTGTAAGAGGATATTTTAAAGTTAATGCGAATTTTGAGCTTTCTATGGAAGAGCTTTTATTGTATATAATGGAGGAAAACTATGCTTGATGTAACTGGTGTTAGTTTTAGACAAGCTGGTAAAGTGTATTACTTCGACTCCAATAATCTTCAATATAAACTAGGAGATCACGTAATTGTAGAGACTGCTCGTGGTATTGAGTATGGAGTTGTTGTAAAAGAAAATTTTGAAATTAATGAAAAAGAATTATCGTCTGATCTTAAACCAATCATAAGATTGGCTGATAGTGCAGATGATTATATTTATATGGAAAATAAGAAGAAAGCTAAGGAATCTATCGAAGTCTGCAAAGAAAAGGTAAAAGAATTCGGCTTGGATATGAAATTAGTGGACTGTGAATATACATTTGATAACAATAAGGTTATTTTTTATTTTACTTCAGATGAAAGAGTTGATTTTAGGGAATTAGTAAAAGAATTAGCGAGAATTTTCAGAATCAGAATAGAATTGAGACAAATTGGAGTGAGGGATCAAGCGAAGATTGCAGGAGGAATTGGTCCTTGTGGTCAAAGATGCTGCTGCAACAGATATATGAGAAATTTCAATCCAGTTAGTATCAAGATGGCAAAAGACCAATCATTATCTCTCAATCCTTCAAAAATCAGTGGACTTTGTGGAAGACTTATGTGCTGTTTGAATTATGAGCAAGAAGGCTATGAATGCAAATTAAAGAAAATGCCACATGTTGGTCAAAAAGTTACTACTGAGATGGGAGAAGGAGTTGTGACTGAAACTAATACTCTTTTGGAATCTGTAAAAGTAAAAGTGATGACAGAGGATGAAACAGAAGAATTAATTCAAGTAAATGTAGACGAATTAATCGATTTTAATAAGTGCGGTGGATGTAATCATAAATGTCATTAAACACTTGCATTTATTCTAATAGTGTGTAATAATGATTGTAGAGCATAAATACATAATACGCTCTAAAATTACAAGGGGGTAAAGCAATATGGCTTATAAAATTTCTGACGATTGTATCGCTTGCGGACAATGTAAACCTGAATGTCCAGTAGATTGTATTTCTGAAGGGGACATTTATACAATTGATCAAGACGCATGTATCGATTGTGGTTCTTGTGCTGACGTATGTCCAGTAGATGCTCCACATCAAGACTGCTAATTTTAGGGGAGAATTAGACTACTCATTTTTGAGTGGTCTATTTTTTTAATATGAAAAGAGAACATTTTATACCGAAAACAGATTTAAAAATAATTGCTGATGATGAGAAATTTTCTTTTACGATTGATTCCATTTTACTCACAGATTTTGCAAAAATGAAAAAAGGCACCAATCTAATTGATATTGGCTGTGGGACGGGAATATTGATGTTGAGATGTAATGCAATGTATAATTTGTCAAAATGCATCGGAATTGAAATTCAAAAAGATGTTGCAGGTATGTTGGCTGAAACAATCGCGATTAATAATTTGGAAAATGTCGATATTATCAATGATGATTTTAAAAATGTCTACATCAAAAACGATTCAATCGACAATATAATAGTTAACCCTCCTTATCAAAAAAATGGTCATGGTATTTCTAATAAAAATACTAATTTTCACACATCGAGATACGATAATGAGATGAAATTGGAAGATTTATTTGAATTTGCTAAGTTAAAGCTCAAATCAAACAGGTCTTTGTTTATGATAAATAGATGTGAGAGATTGGTCGATTTATTAAGTATTGCAAGAAAATATAATATGGAAGCAAAGAGAATTAGGTTTGTGCAATCGAGAATTGATGATAAGCCCAATCTTGTCATGATACAATTTGTGAAAAATCAGAAACCTTTCTTGACTTTTGAGAAAAATCTGATTATTTACGATGGTGAAGACTACACGGAAGAAGTGATGAATATATATGGAATTACAAAAGTCTAAAATTTACGTCGTGCCTACTCCAATTGGAAACTTGGCAGATATGACTTTGAGGTCGTTGGACGTTTTGAAGAATGTGGATGTGATTTATTGCGAAGATACCAGAAATACATCGAAATTACTGAATTATTATGACATCAAAACGCCTCTTGTAAGTTATCACAAACATAACGAACAAAGCAGATCAGAAGAAATTATCGACAAAATTTTATTGGAAAATATAAATTGTGCGGTAGTTAGTGATGCGGGGATGCCTTCTATCAGTGATCCAGGACAAATTTTACTGGAAAAGGCGATTGATCGTGATGTCGATATTGAAGTGCTGCCAGGTGCAAGTGCTGCAATAACTGCTTTGGTGAGAAGTGGATTCGATAGTTTGCAATTTGCATTCTTAGGATTCGTACCTAGGAAAAACGCTGACAGAAATAAGTTTTACGACCAAATCAAAAACGCAACTATGACTACAATAATATACGAATCGGTTCACAGAGTTGAAGCGACAGTCGAAGAACTCAGTGAGTTTTTGGGAGACAGAAAAATTTGTGTTTTAAGAGAGCTTACTAAAATTCACGAGTCCGTTATGAAAGGGACTTGTGCTGAAGTTATCGAAATGTTGAAGAACGAAACTGTAAAAGGTGAATTCGTAATTGTAATCGACAAACTCATCGAAGAAAATGAAGAGATAGATGTAAAAGAAAAACTTACAGAACTCATCAACGATGGAATGTCAAAAAAACAAGCAGTGAAAATCGTCAGCGATGTGTACGGTTTGAAGAAAAATGATGTCTACAAAGAGAGCTTAGAATTATGATTTCAAAAGATTTGATGGATGAAGTCTCTCATTTAAATGAGAGACTTAAAAACAGAAAAAATATCTCTAAATTAAGCAGAGAATATATCAGAAATTTAATTACAAATGAGATTGGGGACATCAAAGTTTATGATAGATTTGATGTTAATAAGTTAAAAGAAATTAAAAAATCAGGTAGTATTTGCGTTGTAGACGGCTCTGTTAATCGAATCGGTGCAAATTATCCAAACTATGTGGAATTTTTTCAATCGATGGCTCTTCTAAGTTCTGATCAAGAACCTTTGGTTAAGGCGGATATTTTGTGTCCATTGGTGGATGAATTTTCGGAACGTGATCAATTCCAAATCTCAAAAGAAAAATTGTGTGCTACAGAACTTGCTGTAGCGATTGAAGCAGTTTCACATCACGACATCAAAATACTTATGATGGATGGAACTTTAATGAGATATAGCCTTGAAGCGGAAGATTTATATGAAGATTTGGTGAAACTTTGTGATATGAAAGGTGTTTTGTTAGTTGGAGTTGTCGAAGAAATCAGCACGAAGATTATCATGAACACTTTTAACGAAAATGATAATTATGTGGGGATGCTTTTCGACAGGGAAGCTTTGTTCAATGCATTAGATATGGATGAAGGGTTTGTCGTAAGAAACCATAAATCCAGAAAAGAAGAGTACAATATAGAACAAGCTTTCATCAGAACTTCCAAGGATCCTTGTGTAATAGCTATCGACATTCCTTCACAAAACATGAATGATTTTGATGAAATAATTTCTTTTGTACTTACAATGTCAGATGAAAATACAAGAGGAGTGCCGTTTTTGTTAGATTTGGTAGACAAGAAAACTAGGATTGACAATAAACAAGCTGAAATATTGGCGAAGAAATACTTGGATACAGAAATGTACCAATCGATATTTAGATCTCAAAGGAGTAAAAGAGTTATATAATGAATGATTTAGACTTTAGAGTAGTCGGCATGACCGACCAAATCGAATGTTTTGTAGCTAGTAAATACGATAGACTTAGAATCAATGAGTATATGATTGTGGAAGATATCAAACAAGGGGATATTTTGTGTCAAGTCACGGAAACTCACAGTGTTAACGAGTTTATGGAGTCAAACACTGCTGATTCTTATATAACTAAAGAACAAATTCTAAAACTTCAAGCAGTAGGATACAACATTTCTGAAGGAATCAAATACATTTACAAATTCAGAGTGATGGACGATCCAGCATTTGCGATTGAAGCAGGATCTACAGTTAGAAAACCAAAGTTCGATGAGATTAAACACTTGTTTTATTCTGGTACAATTGACAAATCACTTGAAATAGGAATTATAAAAAATACTGAAGAGATTTATAAAACATGTCCTGTTGAATACAAAAATTTGTTGAAAATCATGGATTCTAATCAAAAAGTTCACAATCAAGAAGAATTGGTTTATTTATTTAACTACTACAACATGATTGAATATCCGCATATTGGTATTTTTGGAGGATCAGGATCTGGTAAATCATACGGGCTGAGAGTAGTAATTGAAGAATTAATGAAAAAATCTGTTCCTACGATAGTGTTTGATCCACATAATCAAATGGTATTTAAGGATAGAACTATGGAAAATTACGGGATAGATTTTTCTGATAAATTTGAAGTTTTAAAGGTTGGGGAAGATTTGGGGATTAATTTTCCTGATTTGAACAGATATGAGCTTATCAGTTTGATAGAAACACAAGGAGAACTCACGGAATCCATGAAATCTGCTTATGAAGCTATCCTTGATAAAGACGCAATAACACAATCGAGTGCTAATGCATTTTTGGATTATTTGACAAACATATCCAGAGCCTTGTCAGATAAGGAAGATGACACGACGGGATACTATGAAAGATTTTCACAACTTGTAAACGTGGATTCACTTCAAGCTGTTATCAGGAGATTTAATAGATTACTGAACACAGATATATTTTTGAACACTTCACAAAAACTTTTTGAAGCACTAAAAGAGGGCAAAACAGTCATCATACAGGGTACGCAAAAAATGTTGAACTTGTACGCATCGTATGCAGTGAATTCTTGTTACAGAAAAAGAAGAAGATATGTTGATGCTATGACAAACGAATATTTTCCGATTATATGCATGGTTTTTGATGAAGCTCACAACTTCTGTGGCAGCGATCAAATATCTGTTACAAGAAGAATAATTAAAGAGATCGCCCAAGAAGGTAGAAAATACGGAGTGTTCCTAATATTAGCATCGCAAAGAATGGCTGCAATCGAACAGACTACAATTGCACAGTTGTCTACAAAATTTATTTTTAGAATTTCAACCGAAAAGGACCTTGAAGTTATCAGAAAAGAAACTGATTTGTCATCTGAAGAAATACGAAGACTTCCATATCTATCAAATGGTGATGTATTCATTTCCCAAGCTCAAATCGGAAAAACATTGTTTGCAAGAATTAGACTTGCATACACTACACAACCGAAATTTAAAAATCCTTTTGATGAAATGTATCGAATGCTGGAAATAAATGTTCAAAAGAAAAATGAATCGGATATGGAATTATTTAAAATGTTGAAAGAAGATAACGTATTTCCAATAACTCTTGATTTATTTAGGATTTGTAAGATAATCGAAGAAAGACACAATATAAAACTGAGTGTTAGTGAATTGGAAGACAAATTAAATAAGCTTAGCAATGATGGATATATTACCAAGAAAAAATCTATCATGGGAGAAAGCTACTATTTAAAAGAGGAGTAATATGAAAGTTAGTTTAAATACGAAAGTTATGAACGTTTTTTGTGGGACAAATTCAAAAATAAGATTGAACAAGTTATTCGATTATATGCTTGAATGTTCCATTAAACAGGAAGAAATTCTTAAAGAAGAGCTTAAAGATTTGAATGGAAGTTGGATTATATATCAATGGGATGTTGATATAAATGACATGCCTGAAAGATTTGACGATTTGACAATTCAAACTTACCACACTTATACCAGAAAATTCTACGCTTTTCGTAACTACGATGTTTTTAGAAATGGCGAACTAATTGTAAGAGCTAAAACAAAATGGCTGCTTGTCAATCCGGAAAAGAAGCTTCCTATAAGAATAGGTGACGATCTTGGAGTGATTTACGGAAGAGAAGATGGTTATGCAATAATAGAAAAAGATGTGGAGTTACTAGATGGCGACTATGAAAAGTGTGGTGAGTATACTGTAAGAAAAACAGATATAGATTACAATTATCACGCAAACAATGCTAGATATATAGAATGGATTGAAAATTATCTTGACTATGACACAATTAAAAAGGTGGAAGTTGTATATAAGAAAGAACTTAAACTAGATGAAACTGTTGAAATTTATAAATTGGTAGAAGATTCTATCGTTTATTTCAGATTAATTTCTGATGGAGTTTTGAAAACAATTATAAAAATTACGAAATAAATTTAGCTCACAAAATGAATTTTTTGTTTTGTGAGTTTTTTTATTTTGAATTTTAGGAAATAGCTAAAATTTCGCAAAAAAATAATTGACAAAATAAAACTGTTGTTATATAATTCTAAGATACAGTATAAAAATGGATAATTATGCTATAAAGTAGATTATTTAGGAGTTTAAGATAGTATAAGGGGTGAAGTATATGCATACTGAAAAGTATGGAGTAACGGACAGAGTTAGCTTTTCTAGGAACAAAAATGTTTTGGGACTTCCAAATCTTATTGGTATTCAAACTGATAGTTTCGATTGGTTTGTAAAAAAAGGAATTAAGGAAGTTTTTGAAGATATTAGTCCTATAAAAGATTATGCGGGAAGTCTTGTTTTGGAATTTGTGGATTATTATTTTGAGGAAAATCCAAAATATACAATCCAAGAGGCAAAAGACAGAGATACTAACTATTCTTGCCCGTTAAAAGTGAAAGTAAGATTAATTAACACCGACACAGAAGAAGTAAAAGAACAAGAAGTTTTTATGGGTGATTTCCCTTTGATGACAGACAGCGGTACATTTATCATCAATGGTGCTGAAAGGGTAATTGTAAGCCAACTTGTAAGAAGTCCTGGTGTTTACTTCGCCGAAGAAATTGATAAATCAGGTAACAGCAACTTCGCATCTACAGTTATTCCAAACAGAGGTGCTTGGCTTGAAATGGATACTGATGCAAGTGGTGTAGTGAATATTAGAATCGACAGAACTAGAAAATTACCTGTTACTACATTACTTAGAGCTTTATTATTTGACACTGATGATGAAATAATTGAAGCTATGGGAGATTCTGAAATTTTAAGAAAAACTCTCGAAAAAGAAATTTCAAAAGACAGAGAAAGTGCTTTAATTGAAATTTATAAGAAATTAAAACCAGGAGATCCTGCATCTTTAGAAAGTGCAGAACCTTTGATTAACAACATGTTCTTTGACAGTAGAAGATACGACTTAGCAAAGGTAGGACGTTACAAATTTAATAAAAAATTATCTTTGAGAGACAGAATTACTAATCAAAAAGCAAAAGAAGATGTTGTGGATACATCAACAGGAGAAATATTAGCTACTGCAGGAGATTTGATTACTGAAGAAATGGCAATCGAAATCGAAAACGCAGGTATAAATGTTGTTGATGTTATCGGACACGAAGGTCAAAGTGTTCGTGTTATTGGTAACCACTTTGTTGATTTGGATAGTTTTGGTTTGGATATGGATTTATCTGATTTGAATTTGTCAGAAAAAGTTTATTATCCTATTATGGAAAAAATCTTGGAAGAAAATGATGACGAAAAATCAATCAAAAGAGCAATTGAAGAAAATGTTCATCAATTATCTCCAATTCATATAATCCATTCAGATATTTTGGCATCCATTAACTACGAATTCAATTTATTCTTTGGAATTGGTTCAACTGATGATATCGACCATTTAGGTAACAGACGTGTAAGAACTATTGGTGAATTGTTACAAAATCAATTTAGAATTGGTTTATCAAGAATGGAAAGAGTTGTAAGAGAAAGAATGAGTACACAAGACCCAGACTTGGCAACTCCACAATCATTAATCAACGTTCGTCCAGTTACAGCTGCAATCAAAGAATTCTTTGGTTCAAGTCAATTGTCACAATTCATGGAACAAACAAATCCATTGGCAGAACTTACTCACAAGAGAAGATTGTCAGCTTTGGGACCAGGTGGTTTATCTAGGGATAGAGCGGGCGTTGAAGTGCGTGACGTTCACGACTCTCACTATGGTAGAATCTGTCCAATAGAAACACCAGAAGGACCAAACATCGGTCTTATAACTTCCATGACAACTTATTCTACTACTAATGAATATGGATTCTTAGAAACTCCATACAGACGTGTTGACAAAGAAACTGGAGAAGTTACTGAAGATATTGTTTATTTGACAGCTGATGAAGAAGATAAATATATAATTGCACAAGCGAACGAACCATTGGATGAAAACTCTAGATTTGTAAATGAAAGAGTTTCTGGTCGTGGTATCAACGGCGAAAATGATATTTATCCAAGAGAACTTATCGACTACATGGACGTTAGTCCGCAACAAATCGTATCTGTAGGTACAGCTATGATTCCTTTCTTGGAAAACGACGATGCTACTCGTGCATTGATGGGCTCAAACATGCAAAGACAAGCAGTTCCATTGTTGGCAACTCAAGCACCAATTATCGGTACTGGAATTGAACACAAAGCTGCTAAGGACTCTGGTGTAGTAGTTAAAGCAAAACACAAAGGTACAGTTACAAAAGTTTCTTCTGATATGATTGAAATAACTCGTGATGAAGATAGAAAAGTTGACAAGTACACTATTCGTAAATTTAAAAAGGCAAACCAAGGTACAACTTTCAACCAAAGACCTATCGTAAATAAAGGGGACAAGGTTGATGTTGATGATATAATCGCAGACGGTCCAAGTACAAACATGGGAGAAATGGCTTTAGGTAAGAACATTCTTATTGCATTCATGACTTGGGAAGGATACAACTACGAAGATGCGATGTTATTAAACGAAAAATTAGTTGTTGATGATGTATTGACATCAGTTCATATAGAAGAACACGAATCAGAAGCTCGTGAAACAAAATTAGGCGCTGAAGAAATCACTAAAGATATTCCAAATGTCGGAGAAGATATGAGAAAGAATCTTGATGATGAAGGAATTATTAGAATTGGTGCTGAAGTAAAATCAGGAGATATTTTAGTTGGTAAAGTTACTCCAAAAGGAGAAACAGAATTATCTGCTGAAGAAAGATTATTGAGAGCTATATTTGGCGAAAAAGCTAGAGAAGTAAGAGATACTTCATTGAGAGTTCCTCATGGTGAATCAGGTGTTGTTGTTGATGTTAAAACTTATTCAAGAGCAAACGGCGATGAATTATCTCCTGGTGTTAACAAGGTAGTTAGAGTATACGTGGCTACTAAGAGAAAGATCATGGTTGGGGATAAAATGTGTGGTCGTCACGGTAACAAAGGTGTCGTTTCAAGAATTATGCCAGAAGAAGACATGCCATACTTACCAGATGGTACACCAGTTCAAGTAGTTCTTAACCCATTAGGGGTACCAAGTCGTATGAACATCGGACAAGTACTTGAAGTTCATTTGGGACTTGCAGCTAGTAAATTAGGTTGGAAAGTTGCTACACCAGTATTTGATGGTGCAAGTGACATTGAAATAGAAGATGCTTTGGAAGAAGCAGGATATCCAAAGACAGGAAAGATTTGGTTAAGAGATGGTAGAAGTGGAGAATACTTCGACAACCCAGTAACTGTAGGATACATGTATATGTTGAAACTACACCACATGGTTGCAGAAAAAATCCACGCTAGATCAACTGGACCATACTCTCTTGTAACTCAACAACCATTGGGTGGTAAAGCTCAATTTGGTGGTCAAAGATTTGGAGAAATGGAAGTTTGGGCATTAGAAGCATACGGTGCAGCTCATACTCTTCAAGAAATTTTAACTGTTAAATCAGATGATGTTGTAGGTCGTGTTAAAACTTATGAAGCTATTATTAAAGGGGAAAATATTCCTGAACCAGGAATTCCTGAATCATTCAAAGTTTTAATTAAGGAACTTCAATCATTATCTTTGGATGTTAAATTACTTGATGAAAATAATGAAGAAGTCGAATTGATAGAAGAAGACGATGATTCTAGCGAATTCGGCAGCGATGATAGACTATAAGAAAGGAGAGGGCTCCTTGGTACAAAAAAATACTTTTGAAGCTATGAAAATTGGTTTGGCTTCACCAGACAAAATCAGACAATGGTCTTGGGGAGAAGTTAAAAAGCCAGAAACTATAAATTATAGAACATTAAAACCTGAAAAAGAAGGTTTATTCTGTGAAAAAATATTTGGACCTACAAAAGATTACGAATGTAATTGTGGTAAATACAAAAGAATAAGATACAAGGGTATTGTATGCGAAAAATGTGGTGTAGAAGTTACAAAATCAAAAGTTAGACGTGAAAGAATGGGCCACATAGAACTTGCAACTCCTGTAAGTCATATCTGGTATTTCAAAGGAATTCCATCACGTATGGGATTGTTATTAGATATGAGTCCTAGAGCACTTGAAAAAGTTCTTTATTTTGCATCATTTGTAGTTATAGATCCAGGTAAAACTGATTTATACGAAAAACAATTATTAACTGAACAAGAATACGAAGATTACTGTGATAAGTACGAAGAAGATGTTGATTTCAGAGCCAAAATGGGAGCTGAAGCAATCAAAGAACTTCTTCAAAAAATAGACTTACAAGAAGAATACAAAAACTTAACTGAAACTTTTGAAGGGGCAACTGGACAAAAGAAAGTTAGAATTTTAAGAAGACTTGAAGTTGTAGAAGCATTCATCGAATCAAAGAATGATCCTTCATGGATGATTATGGATGTAATTCCAGTTATTCCACCAGATATCAGACCAATGGTACAACTTGAAGGTGGAAGATTTGCTACAAGCGATTTGAATGATTTATACAGAAGGGTTATCAACAGAAATAATCGTCTAAAAAGATTATTGGATATTGGATCTCCTGAAATCATTGTAAGAAACGAAAAAAGAATGCTTCAAGAAGCAGTAGATGCTCTTATCGACAATGGTAGACGTGGTAAACCTGTAACAGGACCTGGTAACAGACCATTAAAGAGCTTGTCAGATATGCTTAAAGGTAAATCTGGTCGTTTCAGACAAAACTTGTTAGGTAAGAGAGTTGACTATTCTGGTCGTTCAGTAATAGTTATCGGACCAAACTTGAAATTCTATCAATGCGGTCTTCCTAAGAAAATGGCTCTAGAATTGTTCAAACCATTTGTAATTAGAGAATTAGTTAAGAGAGAAATTTCACACAACGTCAAAAACGCTAAGAAATTAGTTGAAAGAGAAAATGACAGAGTGTGGGATGTTTTGGAAGATATTATAGTCGATCATCCAGTATTATTAAACCGTGCACCGACATTGCACAGACTTGGTATTCAAGCTTTTGAACCAATATTAGTTGAAGGTAAAGCTATCAAACTTCACCCATTAGTATGTACTGCATACAATGCGGACTTTGACGGTGACCAAATGGCAGTCCATTTGCCATTATCTCCAGAAGCACAAGCAGAAGCTAGACTTTTGATGTTAAGTACGAACAACATTCTTGCGCCAAAAGATGGTAAACCAATCACAACTCCTTCACAAGATATGGTATTGGGTTCATTCTATATGACTACTAGAAAAGAAGGTCAAAAAGGTGAAGGCTTAATCTTCAAAGATATAGATGAAATGATGTTAGCTTATGCAATGCATTATGTAACATTGCAAACAATAGTAAAAGTTAAACGTGACAGTGTGAATAACGATGGTACAAGTAAAATCGTAGAAAGCACTGTTGGTAGATTTATCTTCAACGAAGGAATCCCTCAAGATTTGGGTATGGTGAACAGAGAAGAAGATCCATATTCACTTGAAGTTGATTTGCAAGTAGACAAGAAAATGCTATCTAAAATCATCGATTTAACTTTCAGAAAATATGGAAATATTAGAACTGCTGAATTGTTAGATTACATCAAATCTATGGGATACAAGTATTCTACAATTGGTGCGTTGACAATATCAATGGGAGATATTACAATTCCAGATTCAAAGAAAGTTATCATTGAACAAGCTGAACAAAGAATTGATATGGTTCAAGATATCTATCTTCAAGGGGATATTACAAACGAAGAAAGATACAAGAAAGTTATCGAAATTTGGGAACAATGTATTAAAGATGTAACTAAAGCATTGATGACAAACCTTCCTGCTGATAATAACTTGAATATAATGGCCGTTTCTGGAGCCCGTGGTAGTGAAAACCAAATCAGACAATTAGGTGGTATGCGTGGTCTTATGTCCGATACTGCTGGTAATACAATCGAAATTCCTATCACATCAAACTTCCGTGAAGGTCTTTCAGTACAAGAGTTCTTTATTTCAACACACGGTTCAAGAAAAGGTCTATCAGATACAGCGCTTAGAACTGCAGACTCTGGATATTTGACAAGAAGACTTGTAGATGTATCACAAGATGTAATCATAACTGAAGATGATTGTGGTACTGATGAATATATAGTTGCAAAAGAAATCAAAGACGGTAACAGACAAGTTGAAGATTTGAAATCTAGAATTATTGGTAGATACGCATTCGAAGATATTCTCGATTTGGATACTGGAGAAATCATAGTTCATAAAAATGATATGATCAATGAAGCTATTGCGGAAAGAATAGAATCAAAAGGTATCAAAGAAGTTAAGGTAAGAAGTGTTCTTGGATGTAAGATGAAACACGGTGTTTGTGCTAAATGTTACGGTAGAAACTTAGCTACTGGTAAGCCTGTAAACATTGGTGAAGCAGTTGGTATAATTGCCGCACAATCAATAGGTGAACCAGGTACACAATTGACAATGAGAACTTTCCACTCAGGTGGTATCGCCGGAGTAGGAATCACATCAGGTCTTCCTAGAGTTGAAGAATTATTTGAAGCTCGTAAACCAAAAGGACTTGCTTACATTACTGAAATAGAAGGTACTGTAAAAATCCAAGAAAACAAAAAGAGAAATGATGTTATCGTAACTGCTGAAGACGGCGAAGAAAAAGTTTATCAAATTCCATACGGCGCTCACATTAGAGTTAACGACGGAGATCATGTTGAAAAGGGAGAACCATTAACAGAAGGTTCAATCAATCCACAAGATATTCTTAGAGTTAACGGGGCTGAAGGCGTTCGTGATTATATAATTAGAGAAGTTCAAAAAGTTTACAGATTACAAGGTGTAGACATTGACGATAAGCACATTGAAATAATAATCAGACAAATGATGAGCAAAATTAAAATCGAAGAAAGCGGAGATTCAGGGTTCTTATCAGGTAGTGTAGTAGATGCGAGAGATTTCAAGATGACTAATGAACAACTTGTCAAAGAAGGAAAAACTCCTGCAACAGGAACTCATTCGTTAATGGGTATCACAAAAGCATCACTTGCAACTGAAAGTTTCTTATCTGCAGCATCATTCCAAGAAACTACAAGAGTATTAACAGAAACATCTATTAAAGGAAAAGTTGATCACTTAATAGGCTTAAAAGAAAATGTAATAATTGGTAAACTTATACCTGCCGGTACAGGAATAGCAAAATATGACAGAATTGAAGTAGATTATGACGGTAAAGCTGAAGAAGATATGATTGAAGCTGAAAAAGCACAAGAAATAAATGATTCTGAAGTAGAGGAAGAATCTACAGTAAAATCTGGAAATTACGAATCATTACAAGATGAAGATAAATAATATTTAAGAATTAAGGGATGTGAATTAGCATCCCTTTTTTTATAAAATTGAGGAGTTTTGATGAAAAAGGATACAAACATCATAGAAATAAAAAACTTAAGTTTTCAATATGAAGGTTCATCAAAAAAAGTATTAAAAAACTTAAACATAGATATTAAAGAGGGAGAATTCATCTGCGTATTAGGGCACAACGGATCTGGAAAGTCCACACTAGCAAAACTCATTAATGCTCAATACATTCCAACTGAAGGGGATATTTTAGTTGGAAATATGAACACAAAAGATGATGATAGCTTGTGGGATATTCGTGAAATGTGTGGGATGGTATTCCAAAATCCTGACAACCAATTGGTAGCGACAATCGTCGAAGAGGACGTTGCATTTGGGCCTGAAAATTTGGGAGTTCCAAGAGAAGAACTTCGCAAAAGAGTAGATGAATGTCTTGAACTTGTGGGAATGAGTGAGTACAAGCGACATTCACCAGCACTATTATCTGGAGGTCAAAAACAAAGAATTGCGATTGCAGGTATATTAGCAATGAATCCAAAGTGTTTGCTAATGGATGAGCCGACAGCAATGCTCGATCCTCAAGGAAGAAAAGACATCTTGGATACTGTTTTGAAACTAAGAGAAATGGGCAAAACTATAATCCACATTACCCATTACATGGAAGAATGTGTAAATGCCGACAGAATAATCGTGATTAATGAGGGTGATGTAGTGCTTGAAGGAACTCCAAGGGAAGTTTTCTCAAATGTCGAACAAATGAAAGAAATTGGTCTTGATGTTCCAGAGCCTACTGAAATCAGCTACCTTTTAAATAAATCAAATATAAATGTGAGAGCTGATGTCCTTACTGTAGACGAACTCGTTGAAGCTTTGGAGAGTGTTAGGTGATAGATATGAAGATAGAATGCAAAAATTTAGAACATATTTATAACAAATCAAATCCATTTGAAAAAGTAGCCCTCAAAGATATCAATTTAGAGATAAATCTTGGAGAATTTATTGGAATTATAGGACACACTGGAAGCGGCAAATCAACACTAGCACAACATTTGAATGGATTATTGGAACCAACAGGTGGCGATGTTTTGGTTGACGGGATATCAACAAAGACAAAAGTAAAAACAGATATAAGAAAAAATGTTGGATTAGTATTTCAATATCCAGAGTATCAACTATTTGAAGAAACTTGCTACAAAGACATTGAATTTGGACCGAAGAATTTGGGACTTACAGATAAAGAAATCAAAGAACGTGTAGAGTGGGCTTGCGATGCTGTTGGATTAGACGTTGAACACATGAAAGAAAAATCACCATTTGAATTATCTGGTGGACAAAAAAGAAGAGTTGCAATTGCCGGTGTTTTGGCGATGAAACCAAAATTTTTAGTACTAGATGAACCAACTGCAGGGCTCGATCCATTGGGACGCGATATGATTTTAAATCAAATAAAACAACTTTTTGAAAGAGAAGACATGACAGTTATTTTGGTAAGCCATAGCATGGAAGATATCGCAAAACTTTGCAACAGAGTAATTGTTATCGACAAAAGTCAGATTTTTATGGACGATAAGCCGGAAGTTGTGTTTAGCAAAGAAAAAGAGCTAAAAGAAATTGGACTTAGCATCCCACAATCGACACAAGTTGTGAGAAGATTGAAAGAAAAAGGACTAGATGTCAAAACGGATTGCTTGAATGTTGAACAAGCTTATGAAAACATCAAAAAAGCTATGGGGGCAAAATCATGATAAAAGATATAACAATTGGTCAATATTTTGCATCTGATAGCATTATTCACAAGCTTGATCCAAGAGTAAAGGTAACATTTGTATTTTTATATATTATTGCGATATTTCTTATAAGTAAACTTTGGGTATACGCACCTGTATTGGTGTTCCTAATAGCTATAATCAAAATTTCAAAAATAAAACCAAATTTTGTATTCAAAGGAGTTAAACCACTTCTTCCAATTATTTTGTTGACTTTTATACTTAACGTATTGATGACACCGGGAGAAGTTGTGTGGAAATGGAAAATATTTACTGTCACAAAATCAGGATTGAACTTGGGATTTTTTATGGCATTTAGATTGATATTCTTGGTTTTAGGTACAAGTTTATTGACCTTGACAACATCACCAATCGAATTGACGGATGCTATGGAAAAAATGCTTCATCCCTTTGCTAAAATAGGCTTTCCTGCTCATCAATTTGCAATGATGATGACAATAGCACTTAGGTTTATCCCCACACTATTTGAAGAAACAGACAAAATAATGAAAGCTCAAATGGCTAGAGGCGCAGATTTTGAATCGGGAAATATAATCAAGAGAGCTAAAAACCTCGTACCACTTCTAGTTCCACTGTTCATAAATGCGTTAAAAATAGCAGGAGAACTTGCAGTAGCCATGGAAGCTAGATGTTATCGTGGAGGAGAAGGAAGGACAAGGCTGAATGAATTATCCTATCAAAAAAGAGATTTCATAGCCTATGCTGTTATTATTTTATTATTCATTTTAATTATTGTGAGTAGAATAATATGAAAAATATAAAACTGACAGTTCAATATGATGGCTCAAAATTTTACGGATGGCAGAAGTTGAATGATTTGCCATCCGTACAATTAGAAATAGAAAAAGCAGTGACAAAAATGGTAAATCAACCAGTCAAAATAAATGGAGCTGGAAGAACTGACAAAGGAGTTCATGCAAAAGGTCAAGTATGTAACTTCATTGTTGACACAGATATTTCAGCAAACCAATTTCTAATGGGAGTCAACCACTTCACGAGTGATTCAATTGTCATAGTAAAATCAGAAGAAGTGGATTTGGATTTTCATGCGAGATTTAGTGCAAAATCAAAGACATATAAATACATTTTATGCAACAAATACTATATGGAGCCTTGGTTTAATGACTATAAAGGTCACAGAAAATACTACTTAGATTTTGATTTGTTGCTAAAATGCAGAGATATGCTCATTGGAAAACATGATTTTACATCATTCGTTAATGATTTGGAAGAAGATACCAATCCAATTAGAACTATTGATGAAATTACAATCGAAAGAATAGACGACGATATTGTATTTACATTTAAGGCTGAAAGTTTTCTTAGGAATATGGTTAGAATTTTGGTTGGAAGCATGGTTGATGTAGCCAGAGGGAGAAAAAGCATAGAATGGCTTAAAAATGCTTTGGAAAATAAAGACAGACAGTCTGCAGGAATTACGATTGAACCTTGTGGATTGTATTTAATGGATATCGAATATTAAAAGGGGGAGTAAATGAAAAACTTTAACAGAAAACTCATCAGCGTACTTATGATACTAATGATGATGTTTGTTTTCATTGACACCGAATCTTTTGCAGAAAAAGATACATTTGTAATAGGAATGGAGGCGAACTACGCACCGTTTAACTGGTCACAATCGACAGATGAAAATGGAGCCTATCCTATTGAAAACAGCAAAGGTGAATATGCAAACGGATACGACTTGCAAATAGCTAAAAAAATCGCCGACAGTTTGGGCAAGAAATTAGTTGTAGTAAAAATGGAATGGGACGGACTTGCACCGGCAGTTATGAGCGGAAAAGTTGATGCGATAATTGCAGGAATGAGTCCAACAAAAGAAAGAAAAGAACAAATTGATTTTTCAGATACTTATTACAGTTCTGATTTGGTAATTGTAACAAAAAAAGACAGTAAGTATATCAAAGCAAAATCATTAGATGATTTAAAAGATTTTAAAATTACTGGTCAATTGAACACGTTTCACTATACAGTAATTGATCAAATCAAAGATTGTGACAAACTACCTGCAATGGAAAGTTTTCCATCAATGCTGTCTGCAGTTTTGGCAGAGAAGATAGATGGATATGTCGCAGAAAGACCACAAGCATTAAGTGCAGAAGCATCTAATGCTGAGCTTTCATACATTGAATTTGAAAAAGGTTCGGGATTTGAAACATCAGCTGAAGATACATCTATTGCAATCGGTGTGAAGAAAAATTCTGATTTGACAGAAAAAATCAACGAAGCTTTGAAGAAAATAAGTCCAGAAGAAAGAGATAAGTTGATGCAGAAAATGGTAAGATTGAACGTAGAAAAAGACCAACCACAAGGATTCTTATCAAAAGTAAAAAGCATTTTTAATGAATACGGATCACTTTTCTTAAAAGGGGCTTTGATGACATTGTTTATAGCCAGTGTATCGACAATTATTGGATTTCTAATCGGAATACTTGTTGCAGTTATTAGAAATATGAAACTAGATAAGGATAAAAACAAATTCACTTATTATCTTCACAAAGTTATCAATTTTATTTTAGCTTGTTATGTTGAAATATTCAGAGGAACACCAATGATGGTACAATCAATGTTGATTTATTTTGGAGCCAAATTATATCTTGGAATTGATATGGCGCCAATTAGTGCAGCTTTGTTCATTGTTAGTGTCAACACAGGAGCTTATTTGTCAGAAGTTGTACGTGGTGGAATTAATTCTGTCGATGTCGGACAAATGGAGGCTTGTAAGGCTTTGGGAATGACACACGGTCAATCCATGATTAATGTAATATTGCCACAAGCAATCAAAAACATTTTGCCTTCTATAGGAAATGAGTTTGTAATCAACATTAAGGATACATCCGTATTGAACGTAATCAGTGTTACAGAATTATTCTTCGTATCTAAATCAATTGCAGGCTCAACTTATAATATATTTGAAACTTATGCAGTTACTTGCATTATATATTTCGTGTTGACATTCTCTTTGACTAGACTTTTATTATTTATTGAAAAGAAATCAAATAACAGAGAATACGTAATGGAAGCTACTACTGGAGGAATGTTCAATGGAAAATAAAATAATAGAATTACAGCATTTGAAAAAAAGTTACGACGGAGTAGAAGTTCTAAAAGATATCAACTTTACGATATCAAAAGGAGAAGTTCTATCTATAATCGGATCATCTGGTTCTGGTAAGTCTACTATGCTAAGATGCATCAATTTACTTGAAAAACCAACAGGTGGAGATATTTTATATCATGGAGAATCCATACTTTCTTCCAAATTTAATCAAAATAAATTCAGATCCAAAGTAGGTATGGTATTTCAACAATTTTATTTGTTTGAAAATATGAGTGTAATGGATAATTGCACTGTCGCACAAATCAAAGTTTTGAATAGAGACAAGGAATCTGCAGTTAAAGAAGCTAAAAAATATTTGGAACTTGTAGGAATGATTGACCATGCACATAAGAAACCAAGCATGTTATCAGGTGGACAAAAACAAAGAGTTGCTATTGCAAGAGCATTGTGTATGAATCCAGAAGTTTTATTGTTCGACGAACCAACATCTGCACTAGATCCTGAAATGGTTAACGACGTATTGCAAGTAATGTCAAAACTTGCAGAATCTGGAATGACAATGGTTGTGGTCACACATGAAATGCAATTCGCAAGAGATGTGTCTACAAGAGTTTGTTTCATGAATGAAGGCTACATCATTGAAGATACAGATCCAAAAACAATGTTTACAAATCCAAAACATGAAAGAGTAAAAGAATTCTTGAAGAATTATTTGAATAACTAAAATAGACGCCCTTTATCGCACAGGATAAAGGGCGTTAATTTTATCTAATATTTCTAATGTAATTGTGAATTACATAATTGTTGTTATATTTGCTATACAAATTATACGGACTGTAGATTGAATTGATTTGAAGTTTATCTGAACTACCAAATGAAACCTTCAAATCAAACGAAGTGTTTGGATTTGATTCTGGCCAAGCTTTTACAGTGAAATCTGTTGGTGATGTTGCAGTTTGTTGTTTTATAAACATGGTTGCAACACCATTCGAATCAGTTGTTTTAGTAATTGTTTGATCGAATCCTTTTTGATTTCTAATTCTAATATTTAATTTTAAATTTGCGATTTTCTTGTCGTTTTCATCTGTAGCAAATATTTTAATGTTCGCTGTATCAGTAAGATTATAAGATTTTTTATCTGTTTCGAACTTTAACTTTACGGTTTGTTTTGTTTCAGGTTTGTTTTCAGTATCTTTTACAATAAGTGTTGTATTTGCTGAAGAATTTTTGTAGCCTGTTTTTGAAACTGTGGCTTCAATATAATATCTTCCTGGTTTTTCTGGTCTGAATGTGTAGTAACAATTACCGTAGCTATCAGTTCTAAATCTTTTTTCTTGTTTATTATCATTTTCATCAGTGATGCTTAATACTACATCTGCACCTGAAATTCTTCTTGTATTAGTCTTAGAAGTTACAGTTATCATAGAATTTTGGTTCAATTTGATTTCTGTATTGTCCAAATCAACTTTAGTTTCAAAAGTTATTCTGTTATCTTTTACTTCAAAATTTACATTATCTTCGTTAGTATTGCCTTTTGAATCTGTAGCTGTGATATTTACATCGTAAGTTCCAGCTTCATCTAATTCGTCGGATTTTAAATATAGTATAGATTGTCCACGGTAGTTTGTAGTCAATTCTTTTTCTATTAATTTCTTAGACGGTTTGGTAATTGTGAATTTGACTTTTGCATCTTTTATGTTTCTTTTGTTTGAATCTGTTACTACAGCGGAAATATTATTAGTATTACCTATAGATATTGAATTTCTGTAGACATTGGACTTAATATTTACTGCCATATTGCTTTCAGGGCTGTCACCTTCTACATAAATTACAGCAAAGTTTGAAACGTTTGAACCGTCTTTTGATTTGGCAAATATTTTTACTTTACCTGGATTGTTGCATACAACCATAGCGTTATCTACTGATGCGATGTTTTCGTCCGAACTTTCCCAAGTTATATCGCGGTTTTTGGCATTTGCAGGTAATATTCTAGTATCAATTCTGAATTTGTCGCCTACTTTTGTTTTTTTATAGGAAGGATACATAATAATACTTTGGACTTTGACATCCTTGTCAACACTATCATCAATATTTGGCTTTTCATTTTCTAGTACGTTAACTCTGATGTATTGCAAAATTCTAGGATTGTCTGCAGACTTAACAGTTACATAACATTGTCCGGGACTTAAAGCTCTTATTAATCCAGAATTATCTACAGCACACACATTCGTATTAGAGGATGACCACATCAATTCCTTGTTTGTCGCATTTTCTGGATAAACTTTTGTATTTATTTGAGAATCTTCTCCAACTCTTAAAGTAATATTGTCTTCTGACACTGTGATTTTATTTACTCTAATTTCTTGATCAGGTTCAGGAACATCTGGTTGTGGAGTAGGATCCACTGGATCAGGGTCTGGTGTTGGATTGACATTGGTTCCTGAATAAGGTTTTGTGAAAGCTTTCAAGCATACATTTGCGTTTGCTCTGTTTCTCGCCAAATCAGACCAATTATATCCATCGTTAGAAATAAATGATTGATTGTATCCAGCTCTTGCTCTTGAAGAATATCCGTAAATCATAGATTCAATTGGAATAGGGTAGCTGTAACCAGGAGTTGTAAGTTTTACAATTGGTGCAAAATAAGCTCCTGCATTTATTTTTTGTGGATTGAATTTGACAGTTGTATATCCTGCGTTTTCCACAGTTCCACGTGCAACCAAAACTTTATCATTGAAACCACTATTTCCACCGATATTTGTATTTACATAAATTTCGTATTGGGCACCGTTTGATGGAACGAAGAAACCAACCTCGTCGATTTGGCTAGTTCTACTAACAGGACCAAAAATATTTGAAAACCAACCAGTTTGATTGTAGCCGATGCTATCTGTCATTCCCAAATCATCATAATACCAGATGGATTTATTTCTATCTTTTTCTTTTAAAACAAAAATACAGTTTCCCTTAGAAATGTGAGCATCATAATACGATACATGATAATATCCACCTTGATTTCCCCAACGATCGCCCCAACTATTTTTTACAAGCCAAGCACCATCTCCAGGAGGAGTTATACCGAAATTGTATCTTGAATAATCATCGTCCCATCCTATAATAGTTACAGCGTGATTTTGCCAACCATAACCAGGATTGTAATGACTCATAGTATAGAAATTAGTATAATTTGTGTCACCATTTACAGTTGTGTAAGATGCACCGTATCTCATTATCGCTCTTTTTAATCTGTCACGATCTTGATTATTGTTTACATCTGGAATGTACAAAGCTTCCTTCAATTCCTTTGCTGGAAGTAAATTATAGGGAGAGCTAAAATCGTAAGCAGAATAAGGATCATCTTTTTCCCAAATTGGTCCAGACCATCTTGATAGATAAGCTGCAGCGACTGCTCTTGTACCACCTTGATCAGGACCCCAGTCAAAACCATGAGTGTTTCTCAAATGTTTTTCAGAAAAATCTGTGAATTGACCATTCGTGAGCATATTCGATTCTGCAGAACCATAAGTAGCAAACGCCCAACATGATCCGTTTGGTCCCTGAGCTTTTACTGGAGTAACTCTGTTGTGCTGACGCAAATCGTAGTTTGCAGGAATTCCATAAGCCTTTTGTCTTGGAATGTCTTCTTTTTGATTAAACAAATCGTAGTTTGTATTAACCAAGAAAGGATCTTCGTTTGAACCGTAGTTTTTAGTAGTCTTAGGACTACTCATTTGTCTGCTAAATGCGGGATTACGAGGCGCTTCAGAAAAATCGATTTCTTTTACAGTTAAATCATCGTTTAATTTGAATTTGTTTTGACTTTCTGCAAAACTTGTAGAAAACAGTGATTGCAACGTAAAAACCGCAATAAAAAGCAATAAATTTTTTCTTTTCATATTCAACTCCTTGCAATGATTTTAAATATTAATTCAGGGTTAAAATAGTATACTTAACACTATTAAGAATTAACAACTATATTATACTACTTTTGGAAGAATAAATATATATCTTCGAAAATTCAAAAAAATGATGAATATTGTGATTTTCAGTCATTTAACACTGTAGTATGTTAAAATCCATTTTAAAAAATGTAAATTTTTAAATAATTAATGTAAAATTTCCTTAATAATATAGATTTTTTGAAATTATGTGATATAATAAAATCAACAAATACCAAAAACTAAATTAATAAATATCTAGATTCAAAATAATTTTAAGAATTAGAGCATATTTATTAAGGCTATTAATTTAGTAGCATATTTCAATAGGAGGGCGTTATGAAAATTAAAAAGTTTTTGAGTCTACTACTAGGAACAGTTCTAGTTTCATCGATGTTAGTTACTGGTCCAACGTTTGCAGATGAAAACAAAAATTCTAAACTAGAATTAAGTCCCGTTGAAAATAGTTTTAAAGAAAATTCCAAGGATGACGAATTGTTAATCTCTCCATTGAAGACATCTTACGATTCAGTTCGTTCAACTTCTAGAGCAGCATTGCCAGCAAAATATGATTTGAGAAAAACTAACAGAGTTTCC
This sequence comes from Finegoldia sp. BIOML-A4, assembly GCF_009679635.1. Lineage (NCBI taxonomy): Bacteria > Bacillati > Bacillota > Tissierellia > Tissierellales > Peptoniphilaceae > Finegoldia > Finegoldia sp. BIOML-A4. The sequence continues at coordinate 200,720 of NZ_WKZC01000003.1, forward strand.
TCAGTCAAAAATCAAGGACAAAATGGTTCTTGCTGGACATTTGCTACATATGGTTCCATGGAATCTTATTTAAAATTATTTGGAAAAGAATTTGATTTTAGTGAAAAACACATGAGAAACATGCATGGGTTCGATTGGGGTCCAAATGATGGAGGTAACAGAGATATTGCAACATCATATCTTGCTAGAGGGACAGGTCCGATTTTAGAAAAAGACGATCCTTACGATGCTTACATTAATGTTTCACCTACGAATGTGAAAAGAGCATTTGATTTGGATAAAGTTATTTATCTACCTGATGTTCACAATGCAAATGAAACTAATGTTATCAAACAAGCTATTATGGAATACGGTGGAGTGTATACAACTTTAAGTTCTCAAAAATATTACGAAAAGAAAGAAACTAAAAGTTACTACAATCCTGGAAGCGGAAAAGCAGATCACGCAGGAACAATTGTAGGATGGGATGATAACTTTTCAAAAAATTTATTCCAAGCAAAGGCTCCTGGAGATGGAGCATGGATTGTAAAAAATAGTTGGGGAACAAGTTTCATGGATGGCGGTTACTACTACGTATCGTATTACGATGGTTTCTGTGGAAAATCCAATGCAGTGTTTATTCCTCAAAGGAAAGATCCTAATGCGGTAATTTCACAATACGACGATTTCGGAGCAACAAGAAGTGTTGGATACAATATGCAAGGATACATTGCAAATGTATTTACTTCTAATGAAGATCAAACAATTTACCAAGCGGGTTTATTCACAGTTGCTATGAATACACAATACAAATTGTACATTGTAAGAGATTTACAATCTACAGATGATTTGGCAGCTAAAAGAGAAGAAATCGGCAGTGGTGTGATTGAATACCCAGGATATTACACATTAGATACTACCCAAATCAAAGTAAAAAAAGGCGAAAGATTTGCAATAGTAGCGTACATGGATTCATCAGCTGCTAATTACAAATATCCAATGCCTATTGAAATGCCGATTGCAGATTATGCTTCCAAAGCAAAAGCGCAAGAAGGTCAATCTTATGTTTCATCACAAGGAGACAAATGGACTGATTTGACTAAGGAAGTTAAAAATGCAAATGCTTGTATAAAAGCTATCGGAACTACTGGAGAAGTTCTCCCAAGAGACACTGTCCCAGAAGTTGATCCTGATGAAGTAATCGAAGAGCCAACTTCAATCACTGTAAAAGAAGGTAGTCAAGGATTTATAAGCGTCAAGAAAAAAGGAAAACTTCACGCGACAGTTCAACCAGAAAAATTCAACAACGATCCGGTTGTTTTTGAGTCATTGGACAAAAATGTTGCAGTTGTAAAAAACGATGGAACAGTTTATCCAGTGAATGTTGGAAATGCAAATATCTTGATAAAAACAGTCGATGGGAAAATTACACAAAGATTTAATCTATTGGTAGCTCCAGAAGGAATTAGAGTTCCTGATAGAAAAATGATTGAGGTAATCGGGGATAATGATTATGATCCAAAAACAGATCCAGATAATACAGAAATACCAGTTATTCCACCTAAACCACCGATAGATAATCAAGAACTAGATCCTAAAGTTGTTAGAAGTTTGGGAGTATCAGTTCCATCAGTAACTATTAAACAAGGTGATAAGTTTAATTTGGATCCAAAAATTTTAACTTATCCACAAACTGCTATAAGAAATTTTGATTTCAATATAAGTAACACTGACATAATTGACATCGATTCAAAATCAGTGATTACGGCTAAAAAAATCGGAAGAACAAAGTTAGATATCAAAACAAAAGAAGGATTACAAACAAGCATTACAATAATTGTAATACCAAAAGAAAAAGGCGAAATTACTGTAGAAAAATTCGCACCATCTAAAAGACGTGCAGGAATATTTACTGTATTTATAGATGCAAAAGAAGGAGACAGAGGATATTCTGGTCCAGCAAAACTAACAGTAAAAAGTGGCAATAGAAAATTAACTAGAACAATATATTTCAACTCAGGTCATGCACAATCTAAATTCCACGGAGGGCAATTTGGAGTGTGGAGAAAAGATTTCGAAGCGACTATAACTATTAGAGATCATGAAGAGACAGTAAAATTTGGGTTTTAATCAATAACGGGTAGTGCCGATTGTTAAACAAAATATTTAGTTCATAGGAGGGAAATATGAAACATTTAAAGAAATCATTAGCAATGATTTTAGTGTTCGCTATGACTTTTATAGCTGTTGCACCTTTGAGTGAAGTTTTCGCAGATTCTTTGGGAGTACAACAAGAAGAACCTAAACTTGAAATCTCAGAATTAAAAGAAGGTTTGACACAAGCTGTAAAATCAGTTGAAGACATAGAACCAGCTGATGAAAAGTACAAGGAAGTTATGGATCAGTTTTATGAAGCACATGATTTCTTAGACAAAGAAATCAAAGTAGCTGAAATGAAACAACGCCAAGCAGTAGGAAGTGCAGAAGCTGTAGGAGCATTAGAAAACACAATCTATGATTTATCTACAATTCCAGTAAGAGTACAATTGATGATTAGAATTGGTAGAGCAATCAGATTTGCAACTACTGAATTATCTAACAAAGTTGTAGCAGCTCACACTAAAATCACAGAATATATAATAACTGGTTTATTATATGCTGTTAATCCTTTTGCTAGTGAAGCTCAAATTATGGATTACATCCAAAAATTTGACCAATTGGAACAAGAATTGTTAGCTTATCCTGATTTAGGGCCAAATGACATAGCCACTATCTACAAAAAAGCTGCAGTTTGGAGAGAAATCAGAGAAGCTAAAAAAGTACGTGCTTCAAGAACAAGATTTGGTAATTCATTTATCGTAAGAGAATTAAGTGAAGAAATTTCAAAAACAGTAGGTTTGCAATTCAGAATCACAGTAAAATGTGGTGAATTAGATGAACAAGTTAAGAAACTTCACGAAGCAATGGAAAAAATTACTGGACCAAAAATCAAAGCTGAAAAAATTGAATTTAAAGAAGGCAATATGGGAGCCATCTCAATCAACAAAACAACAACAATCAGCCCAGTAGTAAGACCAAACGAAGTTAAAGACAAAGAAGTATTCATCTACTCATCAAATGCATTTATGGCAAGAGTAGTTGGAAAAACAATAATTCCACTAAGAACTGGAACTGTTATGATTACAGTAGTTTCAAAAGATGGATGTGCAAAATCAAACTTTGAACTTCACATCGTAGAACCTGGTCACAGCGTAGAAGGAATTCCATTCTTACAAGCTACAGGAGAAAATTCAGAATATCTTAACACTAATACAAATGGTGGTGGAGTAGTTGGAGATAACTCTTCAGTTGGAAAAGATATTTATGAAGTTAAAAATATTGGTTTCTCAGTAAAATCTACTACATTAAAAATTGGAGATACATTTGATTTAAAATCAAAGACATTTGTATTCCCTGAAAATGCATTAGAAAAAGAAGTTTCTTATAAGTCAGATAACGAAGCTATCGCAACAGTTAATGAAAAAGGAACAATCGAAGCAGTTGCAGAAGGATCAACTACAATAACTGCAACTACAAAAAACGGAGTAACTAATAAATTTAAACTAAACGTAATCAAGAAAGTTGACAAAGACGAATATCAAATAACAGAAATCAACCCTTCAGAAAGAAAAGCTGGAATATTCTCAATCGAATTCAAAGCAACTAAAAATGGTAAAAAGTACAACGGACCAGCAAAAGTAACAGTGTCAAACACTAAAAAAGCAATTGAAAGAGAAGTTTACTTCAACAACGGAGTTGCATCAGTTAAATACAACGGATTTGAATTTGGAACATGGGTTAAAGATTTCAACGTTAAAATCGAATTAAAAGACCAAGTAAAAACATTTGAACTAAATTATTAGGAGATGAAAAATATGTTAAAAAAAGCATTATCAGTAGTATTACTATCTAGTATGTTATTGGGAACAGTAGCACCGGCAGTATCTTATGCACAAGAAGATAAACTTGAAATCGTTCAAGGAGCAGAAGAAACTGAAAAATTAGGAATTGATGAAGCAGAAGTTTACAAAAGACAAATCAAATCAATTCAAAACGAAGTTAACTCAATCCAAGTTAAAAGAGAAGATGAACAAGAAATGGTTGACAAATTCAACGAAACTTCTCTTGAAATCAGCGAAAAAATAGACCAAACAGCAGTAGGAATGGGAGTAGCAGATATTTATGATTTATCATCTATTCCACAAAGATTATTGTTACTAGGAAGAATGGGAAGAGCAATCAGATTTGCTACAACTCAATTAAGATACAAAGTAGATGCAGCACATGCAGAAATCGCTGAATACATCTTCGGAGGATTCGTAATCGCAGCATCTCCATTCCACACAGTTGAAGATATGAAAGTTTACATGGCACAATTCGAAGCATTATCACAAAAATTACTTAGCTACCCAGATGCTGGATTAAATGATACTGCTAACATCTATGTAAGATCTGATTTAGATCACAAATTAGCAAAAGCTAGATCATTAAAATTCCATGAATTAAAGAATATGTCTGGTGCAGTAATCGATAAATTAACTGCAGAAATTAGAGAAATAACGGCTTTAAGATTAAGACCACAAGCAACTGTAGCTGAAATTTATCAATTAAGTGACAGATTAGACCAAGCAGTATTTGAAGCATTGAACAGCGAAGATTACAGAGCAAGTAAAACTGAAATTGAAGCTTTAAAAGAAGCTATGAACAAAGCTATAAGAGCTAGAAGACATGGAGACAAGAGAGCAGAAGTTGGAAAAGCAATTGATCGTGCAAAACAAGAATTGGCAAAAATTAGACCATCAAGTGTAATCGCAGCTCAATTAGTACAACAATTCCAAACTTACTATGAATAAAATTTATTAAGATTAGAAAAATAGTAGATTAATAGTAAAAAGCCACCATATGGTGGCTTTTGTTTTATATATTATAAAATTATCTCACAACAACTGCATATTTTTTGATGTTGTATCTTTTATCAAAAAGTGAGCGGGATATCCAATATCCATTTGGCTTATCCTCTGCTGGATCTACGATGTGCATTCTGTTTTTATCGTAACCATCAACTACCATTACGTGTGCGTTGTAGAGGGCATTTTTTCCCCAGAAATAATCTTTAAATGTTGGATTTCTAAATTTGTATGTGCCGAAAAATATTACAGGGTTTCCTTTTGAGATTTCTTCTCTTATATATTCTGAAGATTTGCCAGAAATATTTTCTGCGTTTGCGTATTTTTTAGCCCATTTTGTTAATGGCTCTGGGAATATTGATTGATAAATTCTTTCATCGATATTAAAAGGAGAGCCTGCAAATCCATGATTTGGATTGTTGTCTTTTGCTAGTGGCATTTCTTTTATAAATTGGTTAATATTAGTGTTAGTTTTGATATTTTTGTAGTGTAAACATTGCAGAAGTGATGCTGCTTCGCATCCCATTGGTAAACCTGCTTTGTTTTGGTTGATTTGAGGGACATTTAATAATACGTAGTCTTTTTTAGGTGGAGTTTTTCCGATTATTTCGTCAAATTTTGGATGAAGTCCGCCCCCGACTAACGTTATTGTATTGGGATTTAATTTATCGAAGAAATTTTTCTCTGATTTTGTTAAATTGTTTTTTGTTGATACAAATATTATCGGACTTTTTTCATTTGCTGCAAGTGGTGCTACGGTAACGCAGTCTATAAGTTCAGAAAATCTTTGAGCGCCGTTTTTGGCTAAGAAAATAGATTTTGAATTTTTGAAGAATGCGTCGGCTATTTTCATACTTGTATCATTTCTATTTTCCCCATAAATAATTATTGGATTTGGGAAATTTTTGGATAATTTTGCTGTTGCTCCGCCTATTAAATAAGTGTTGTTGAATGTATAGTTTGCATATTTTTCTTCAAATGATTTTATGTCATTTCCGACGAATAAAATTGGACTATTCATACGACATGCAGCTGCACTGACACTTGCTGAATCTACGATTGATTTGGTAGAGTGAACTAAAAATGCACTGTCGAACTGTTTTGTTTGGTTGAGATTAGAAAGTTCTTTTGATATTTCAAATGATGTATCAATTCTGTCTTTTCCAGATATTCTTCTTACATTATAACCTTGTTTTATTAGATTTGTTTCTTGTGATTTGGAAATACTTTGAGTGCCACCTACAAGTATAATATTTGTAGATTTAAGTCTTTGAATTTCTTTTAATGTAGATTGGTTAATTTTAGCAAAATCTGTTAAAAGTATCGGGCTATTTATTTTATGTGCCAAGACTCCTACAGATAACGAATCTGCGATTTTTTCTGAATTTACGATTATAACTGTGTCTGATGTTTTTGGATAAGATTTTTTTGATATTTGTATAGCTGTTTCGTATCTATTTTTTCCTTCGATTGAAGCTTTTTCGATTTGCTTTATAGCTGATGTTGGTTGTGATATGAAAATCGCTAATAAAAAAGCTAATGCAATGATTTTAAAATTTTTAAAGTTTTTCATTTTTAACTCCTAACCTAAAGATCTAAGGGGTCCGATATATTCAAGCTCACTCCATCCAATATATACTCTTGTAAGATGAGGAAAGAATACTGAAATTATTTTGAAAAGCAAATCCTCTTGTCCGTAGACTCTTACTTGTGAGTAGTTTAGATGCAAAATTACAAAGAAATTTATTATTGGAATTAGTAGTGCCAGGGATGCGATTTCTGTTCCATAAACTATTTTGAACAATAGCCAGATATTTAATAATGGTACAAAACTCCACAATCCAAATATTCCAGCTTTTTCAAACATTTTCCACAATCCTATTGCATTTATTACATATAAAAATAATACAATTGTTGTTGTAATCACTTTAATCACTCCTTTATATTATTATAGCATTTTTAAAACAATTTATTGGCATTAGCGTGAGAAATTTTGTATAATTTTCATAAATATTTGACAAATTATTAAAAATATAATATTATAATTCTATTAAAAGCTGTGATCAGAACGGAATATTTTGATTGATTTTACAGAGAATCCTGTTTGGTGAGAGGGATAAATTAAGAAATATTCGAATCATCTGAAAGAAGCTCACAGATCTAATAGGTTTGTGCGTATTACTTGACGTTACAAGAAATGAGAGGTTTACACAATTAGGGTGGTACCGCGGTTTATTCGTCCCTTGGAATTAATTTTCCAAGGGATTTTTTAATTATTTTATAAGGAGATTTGTTTATGAAAAAGTTTAAGGAGCTTTCTAAGAAACCTGTTAAAGAACGTGAACAGGCTACTAGTAAGTATTGGAAAGAGATTGATCTTTTGAATGAAACTTACAACAGTAGAGATGAAGAAAATAGATATGTATTTTACGATGGCCCTCCAACTGCAAATGGAAAACCAGGAATTCATCACGTTATTAGTAGAACGTTAAAAGATATGACTTGCAGATACAAAACTATGCAAGGATACAAAGTTTATAAAAAAGCTGGTTGGGATACTCATGGTCTTCCAGTTGAGATCGAAGTTGAAAAGAAACTTGGTCTTCACGATAAAAAAGAAATCGAAAATTACGGAGTAGAAAAGTTCAACGAAGAATGTAAGAAATCTGTATTTTCTTACAGAGAAAAATGGCAAGAAATGTCAGATAGAATGGCATACAATGTAGATATGGATGATCCATATATTACTTTGGACAATAATTACATTGAATCAGTATGGGCATTGCTTGACAAAATGTACAAGGACGGATTGATTTATGAAGGAGCGAAAATTCTTCCATATTGTCCGAGATGTGGTACTGGTCTTGCATCACACGAAGTTGCCCAAGGATATGAAAATATCAAAACTACAACAGCATATGTTAAATTCAAAAGAAAAGATGCAGATGAATATTTCTTGGCGTGGACTACAACTCCTTGGACATTGCCATCAAATGTTTGTTTGACAGTTCATCCAGATATCGATTATATTTTGGCAGAAAAAGACGGAGAAAAAATATATCTTGCAAAAAACAAAGCACACGATTTGTTGGGTCACGAAGGCGAAGACTACACTTTAATCAAAGAATTAAAGGGTAAGGACATGGAGTATATGGAATACGAACAACTTTTACCTATTTATGATGTTAACAAAAAAGCATTTTATGTGACTTTGGCAGATTATGTAACTGTTGAAGATGGTACAGGAATTGTTCATACAGCGCCAGCTTTTGGGGAAGACGACTATCAAACAGGAAGAAGATACGATTTGCCTTTAATCAATCCTGTTGATGAAGAAGGAAAATTCGTTGGCGGTCCATGGGATGGTCAACACGTTATGGATACAGATCCAGAAGTTTTACAAAGATTAAAAGAAGAAAACAAATTATTTAGAAAACAAAAAATTGAACACAATTATCCTCACTGCTGGAGATGCCACACACCACTTATCTATTATTCAAAACCTTCATGGTATATAGAAGTTAGCAAATTAAAAGATAAATTAGTTGAAAACAATAACGGTGTGAACTGGTATCCAGATCATGTTGGAGAAGGAAGATTTGGAAATTGGCTAGAAAATATAAAAGACTGGGCGATTTCTAGAAACAGATATTGGGGAACTCCATTAAATATTTGGAAATGTGATAAATGTAATCATACACTTTCTGTTGGTTCAAGAAAAGAATTAAAAGAGTTAGCTATTGAAGATATAGATGAAAATATCGAACTTCACAGACCATACGTTGACGATGTTCACATTAGATGTCCAGAATGTGGCGAAATAATGACTAGAGAAAAAGACGTTATTGACGTTTGGTTTGACTCTGGAGCTATGCCTTTTGCACAACAACACTGGCCATTTGAACATACAGATGATTTTGATAAAGTGTTCCCAGCAGATTTCATCAACGAAGGAATTGACCAAACACGTGGATGGTTCTATTCATTGTTAGCTATTTCTACAATGATTACAGGAAAAGCACCATACAAAAATGTTTTGGTAAATGATTTAATCTTAGATAAAGATGGAAAGAAGATGAGTAAATCGAGAGGAAACACAATTGATCCTATCGAATTATTCGATAAATACGGCGCAGATGTTGTTAGGTTCTACTCACTTTATGTATCTCCACCATGGATTCCTACAAAATTCGATGTAAGTGGATTACAAGAAGTTGAAAGTAAATTCTTCAGATCATTCAGAAACACTTATAACTTCTTCCAAATGTATGCGACAACAGATGAGACAGATCCTACAGAATATTTTGTAGAATACAAAGACAGAGCCGTAATTGACAAGTGGATTTTGTCTAAGTTTGCAAATCTACAAAAATTCTACTTTGAAAATATGGATCAATTTGAATATACAAAAGTTGCCAGAGAAATTTCTAACTTTGTAATCGAAGATTTATCAAACTGGTACATCAGACGTAACAGAAGAAGATTCTGGAAAACTGAAATGGATACTGATAAAAAAGCTGTTTACAACACAACTTATGAAATTTTAGTTGGACTTACAAAATTAATTGCTCCATTTACTCCATTTATAGCAGAAGAAATGTATCACGATTTAACTGGCGAAAAATCAGTTCACTTAGCTTATTTCGATAAGGTAAATGAAGATTTAATAGACAACAAGCTAGAAGAAAAGATGGAAATGGTAAGAACTTTTGTAACTCTTGCAAGAGCTTCTCGTGAAGAAGTGAATATTAAAGTTCGTCAACCATTGAAGAAAATCGTCCTAGATGAAAGATTTAAGGATAAGATTGAAGAGTTCAAGGATTTAATCAAAGAAGAAATCAACTTAAAAGATATCGAATACAAGAAGGATTTATCAGAATTCATGAATTACGAACTAAAACCTAACTTCAAAGTTGCAGGTAGTATTCTTGGTAAACACATCAAATCTTTTGGAAATTATTTGAAAGATATAAACGCAAAAGATTTCGTTTCAAAACTTGACAAATCAGATTTGAATATTAAATTAGACGATGAAGACATCGACATTAAGAGAGATTACGTTGATGTAAGAATCAACTCCAAAGAAGGCTTTGATGTGACAATGCAAGGAGATTATTTTGTAATCTTGGACACAGAAATCACTGACGATTTGTTAATGGAAGGATATGCTCGTGAGCTTGTAAGTAAAGTTCAACAAATGAGAAAATCAAATGACTTTGATGTATTGGATAATATAATCATTAAAATTAATCCGACAGATGATATTAAAAAAGCGATTGAACAATATGAAGACTTCATAAAAGATGAAACATTAACTGTCGACATTATTATTGATGAAAATGTGGACGGGGAAGATGTAGATTTGAATGGAGAAAATGTTAAAATTGAAGTTATAAGAAAATAACGAATTAGCCTACTGATTAATTTCGGTAGGCTTTTTTTGCATTCAAAAGTATACAAAAAGTCAACAAGTGAAAAAAACTTATTGTAAACTGTACTACACTAATGGTATACTTATATCATATGAGGTGGAAGATGAAAAACAAAAACACAATTTTAAGACCAATTTTAGTATTTGCATTTAGTTTAGGAGTAATTTTTTTCATAAAAAACAAAATTGGAGCAGATGATGCTTTTGATGTAATAAAAAAGATAGGACCAGTTTTCATAACAGCATGTGTTTTGACTATGTTTATGTTTTTTCTACTCGAAGCTATATCATACAAATATCTTCTAAGTATACAAGGTTATGATGTATCGTTTAAAAGATGCTTTGGATATACATTTACGGATTATTTTTTTAGTATGATATCTCCAGGAGGTAGTCTTGGACAACCGTTGCAATATCATACAATGAGAACGGATAATATTGATTCATTGACTACAATTAATTCACTACTTTCTTTTAATTGGATTTATCATTTGTCTATGGTAATTATTTTCTTTGTAGCAATGATTTTTGGATTAGTAGGTAAAATTGCGGCGATTTCTGAATTTAAATATTTGGTTATATATGGAATAGTGTGTCAATTGGTCTTGGTAATTGGAATAGGTTTTTTGATGTTTGATAGTGAATTAGCGGCTAGAGTAATTAGATTTTTTAACACGGTATTTTCTAAATTTAAACTTTTGAAACGTTTCAGTAAATCAGAAGAAGATATTACAAAAACAATTGAAGAACACAAAAATTTCGGAAAATTTTTGATAAATAACAAAAAAGTTTTTGCGAAATTATTGTGCATTTCGATGCCGATGCTTTTGTTTTCATTTGCAATTCCTGCAATCTTATACAAATCATTTGGACTAAATTCATATAATTTTATGACTCTGGTTCTAATCCAAGCTGTGGTTACAATTTCATTCGAAAGTGTTCATATTCCTGGAGGTGTAGGAGTTATCGAAGGTAGCATGATGCTTGTGTATTCTTCTTTTATGCCAAAATCATTGGCGTTTAGTATTATGGCAATCAATAGATTTGTTACATTTTACTTAGCGGTTCCTTTTGCAGGGCTATACTTTTTATTAGTGAAGACTAATCGTAAAAATTATCAGAAAAACAACAGTCTTATAAAACTGAATCAAGAACAGTAGATCGATCTATTAATTTAGGTCGTTTTTTATTAAAAAATAATACGTGATAAATATTTTTTTAGTCAAATGGGTATATTATATATGCTCAATATATTTGGTGCATGATATTGTACTTATTAAAAATAACAAATTTTATCATTGATTTTGAGGGGAGTTATGATATGATAAATAAAAGAAATATTTTTTTAAGTACATAATGAAAAGCTTTTATCAATGAAAACAAATCCGTATTTTATGGATTTTATATATAAAAAATTTTATAAGGGGTGAAAGGTTTGAAAGAGTTTTATAATAAGTATTTTATGAAACAAAAAATGATGCATCCTGTTATGTTTGCTCTTTTGCCGATTGCTTTAGTGGCGATATATTTTTATGGGCTAAGAGTGTTAGCTTTGTTTTTGCTAAACATAATTGTTGCATGCCTTGTTGAATATTTATCTAACGCGAAGATATTCAAAAGAAACAAAATATCTGAAGCAGCTATTGTCACATCCTGTTTGTATACAATGACATTACCACCATCTATTCCTTTTTGGATTTCAGCGGTTGGTATAGCGTTTGGTATATTTTTCGGGAAGATGGTTTTTGGAGGATTCGCAAAAAATGTTTTCAATCCAGCCTTAGTGGCTCGTGTATTTATTTATGTTAATTTTCCTCAACAAATGACTATTTATTGGAACAAAGCTGTAGGTGGTTTTCCTGGAGGATTTGGAACTTACTTAACTCAATCATTGGATTCTATGACACAACCAACTCCAATGACAGCATTTAAGGTTAACTCAGCATTTGAAACAATTCCAACTATGCTTTTAGGACAAATTCCTGGCGTTATCGGCGAAACTTGCAAAGTTTTGATTATTATTGGAGCGATTTATTTGATTTATAAAAAAGTTGCAAGTTGGCAAATTATGGCAGGAAGTGTGCTTGGTTTTTGCGCATTAAGTTTAATTTTTAACGCAGTAGGTGTAACCTCTGTTCCTAATCCTATTTACGGAATGTTAATGGGAGGATTCTTATTCGGTACAGTGTTCATGGCGACAGATCCAGTATCTGCAGCTAAGACTCCAATTGGTAAATGGATTTATGGTTTCATAATAGGAATTGTAACTGTAATTATAAGAGGATTTGCACTATTTGCAGGTGGTGTTATGTTTGCAGTTCTTATTGGCAATACTTTTGCACCAATAATTGATTATTGTGTAAATAAAGTTAAAGCTAATAAAAAAGCAAAAGCAAATAAGGAGGTCAAGGTTAATGGCTAAGAAAAAATCAGTCGTATATCCAGTAATTTTTATGTTGGGATTGACACTAGTTTTGACATTAGCGTTGGCTTTGTTAAATCATGTTACAACTCCTACAATAGAATTCAATCAAGATATCGAATTAAAACAAAAAATTTTAAATGTATTTAATATCTTACCTGAAGATACTTCTGCATCAAACATTGACAAGACTTTCAAAGACAATGTCGAAGAAGAAGACTATAAGGGTAATAAACTTTACATTTTAAAACAAGATGGCGAAGAAAAAGCTTATGCAGTTCCTATCAACGGGCCAGGTCTTTGGGGTTCAATCAGTGGATATGTAGGAATAACTAAAGATATGAAAAAACTTGTTGGAATAGAATTCATTAAACAAAACGAAACTCCTGGTTTGGGTGGACGTATTACAGAAGATGAATACAAAAACCAATATAGAGATTTGGATATTTCAAAGCCAGTTGACGGTAAAATTGTAATCAATAAACCAGCAAACGGTGGGAATATTGATGCTATAAGTGGTGCAACTCAAACATCTACATTTGTTGTTAATATGATTAATGAAGATGTGAATGACTTTATTGAGAATGGAGGTAAATAATGGCTAATTCAAATAAATATACTAAATTATTGAAAAATGGATTGCTTGATGACAACCCTGTTCTTATTCAAATTATTGGAATTTGTTCCACATTAGCAGTAACAAACTTGTGTATGAACTCCGTGGTTATGGGACTCGCCCTAGCGTTTGTTACAGGATGTTCTTCGTTTGTGATTAGTTTACTTAGAAAAGTAACTCCAAAACACATTCGTATGATGGTTCAAGTATTTATTATTTCGTTCTTCGTAATAATAGTTGATATTTTCTTAAAGGCTTACATGCCAGAAATGAGTAAAACATTAGGACCTTATGTTGGATTGATTATTACCAACTGTATAATAATGGGACGTGCAGAAGCATTTGCTATAAGTAACGATCCTGTAAGTAGTTTTGTAGATGGTGTGGCATCAGGTTTGGGTTATACTGTAGTTCTTGTGCTTATAGCTTTAGTCAGAGAATTATTGGGATTCGGTAGTGTATTTGGATTTAGAATAATGCCTGAAAGTTTTGTGCCTTGGACAATGATGGTTATGCCACCAGCAGCATTCTTCATTTTACCTATTGTTATGTGGATTGCTAATGCTCATCTTAAAAAGGAAGGAGATGCTAAGTAATGACAATTAGTCCTTTAGTTATATTTTTTGCATCAATCTTTACTTCAAACATGATTTTCTCAAACTTTTTGGGAATGTGTTCATTCATAGCAGTAAGTAAAGAAATTGAAACTGCAACAGGATTGGGAATAGCTGTAACATTCGTATTGACAATCACAACTATAATCAACTTTTTCTTATACAAATTAGTTGTTAGATTTAATATAGAATATTTGAGATATATAATATTTATTATATCGATAGCAGCATTTGTTCAATTATTGGAAATGATTTTGGAAAAATACATTCCGAACTTGTATTACGCATTGGGAATATTCTTGCCACTTATAACAGTAAACTGTGCGATTTTAGGGGTAAGTTTGTTCATGGTAATCAGAAACTACAACTTCTTGCAAACAGTTGGATTTGCAATAGGAAGTGGACTTGGTTGGATGCTAGCAATTGTATCAATGGCAGGAATTAGATCCAAAATCAAAGATTCATCTGTGCCAAAAGGTCTCCAAGGATCTCCTCTAACTTTAATTATAACTGGAATCATGGCGATGGCATTCATCGGATTCTCTGGTATAGTTCAAATATCATAAGGAGGAATCATGGGACAAATAATTATTACAACAATTGTAGTGTCTGTGTTGTGTGCATTATTTGCATTGTTGCTTTCATTTGCAGATAAATACATTGCAGATTATGGTGAAGTAAAACTAACTATTAATAACGATAAAGAATTTACGGTAGATGGTGGAGATAGTTTATTATCTACACTTAGAAACCAAAAAGTATTCATTCCATCAGCTTGTGGTGGAAAGGGATCATGCGGTTACTGTAAAGTAAAAGTTTTGGATGGAGCAGGTCCTGTACTTGCTACAGAAAAACCAATGTTAACAGAAGATGAACTTAACGATAGCGTTAGATTATCTTGTCAAGTAAAAGTTAAAAAAGATATTTCGATTCAAATTCCAGAAGAATTATTTAATGTAAAAGAATACGAAACAACTCTTGTTGAAAAGTTACCTTTGACTGATAGAATAACTAAGTTTAGATTTGAACTTCCAGAAGGAGAAACAATCAAATTTAAACCAGGTCAATATGTACAATTAAAAGCAGAAGAATATCCAAAAGGCGATGGATATGAAGGATCAGATGAAGAAGTATTCAGAGCATATTCTATTGCATCTAGTATTAGAGATGAAAAACATATAGAATTGTTAATTGGTTATACCAAGGGTATCTGTACAACTTATTGTCACAAAGTTCTTAAAGAAGGCGATAAGGTTACTATTAATGGTCCTTATGGTGATTTCTACTATCATGATGAAGATACTGAAATTATATTGGGAGCAGCTGGAACTGGCTTCGCACCAATAAGATCTATCCTTAACCATATGAGAGATCATGATGTTAAGAGAAAAGCAAGATTCTACTTTGGGGCCAAAACTCCAGATGATTTATTCTTGTTAGATGAATTGAAAGAATTTGAAGAAGATTTGTACGATTTCAAATTTATCCCAGTATTGTCAAGAACAACTCCTGAAATGAATTGGGAAGGAGAAACTGGACATGCTGACGATGCAATCAAGAAATATTGCAAAGAAACTGGTAAGAACAGCTCAGCTTACCTATGCGGTTCACCAAGAATGATAGAGTCTTTGACAAAAGCATTGAACGAAGTTGGAGTAACTGACGACAGAATTTATTACGATAACTTCTAAAATACAAAGATCGATTGAAAACTGATTGTGAGTCAGAATTCAATCGATCTTTTTTTAGATAAATTTAGTTCTAAATTTGTTTGGCTTGATTTTTGGGGTTTCTTCGCTGTGACCTAAAGCAAGTGCACAAGTTATTTCATAATCTTCATCGATGTCTATAGATTGTAAGAATTTTCTAATGTGTTCGCTATCATAAGAATCATAAAATTGATTAATCCAAACATTTGCTACATTTAATTCACAAGCTTTTAACATCATATTTTGCATTATACATCCACAGTCGAATTTTCTATTTCTGTTATCGTGCGGACTCAAAATCAAAATCATATTTTTGCAATTATAAAATCCGTTGTAGTTTTCATTGTTTAAGTGCTTTCTGATGGAATTTAATAAATTTTCCATTGTACTATCATCAGAAATAGCGACGATTATGTTGTCTTGTTTATTTATACCGGTTGGAGCATAGGTTCCAGCTTCTACGATTTTTTTCATATCTTCTATTGATACTTTTTTAGATGTAAATTTTCTTCTCGATCTTCTGTTTTTGATAATATCCATAATTGCCTCCTATATGTTATAATTTTAATACTGGAGGAGATATTTTGCAATTTGTTAAAACAAAAGAAGATTGCCAAAATCTAATGGATGTCGTCGCTGATACTGCAAGAATTTTGCTCGAGAGTGGTGCAGAAACATATCGTGTAGAAGATACAGCTTTTAGAATGAGTAAAAGTATTCAAAAAGTTAATAAAATAAATGTATTTGTATCTTATACATGTATAATTATATGTTTGAGTTTTGATTTTGGAGATCTTGTTACTATGAGAAGAACAATTCCAAAGGCGACAAATTTGTGGAAAATTCATCAAATCAATAATTTTTCCAGAAATTTTGTAAAAGATGTGTACACTTTGGATGAATCAATAGAAATAATAAACAAAATAGATAATAGAGCTGTAGATAAAAAATTGTACATCCTAGGGGCATCCGCAGCTTCAGGATTATTTGCACATTTATTAGTAGGTGGCATTATTGAACCTGTCGTAGCTTTCTTTATATCTATATTAGAAATGCTAGTTTTTAGATTTTTTCAACGAAAAGAAAACCCACAATTTGTTAATACATATATTACAGTTGCGTTTATGACATTTCTAACTTTAGTTACATTGAAAATTTTTGGAATGTTTAGTGTGGCTTTGGATATGAACAGTATTATCGTTGGTTGTATCATGCCATTTGTTCCAGGTGTTTCCATTACAAACTCTGTAAGAGATGTACTTAGTGGGGACTTATTATCTGGGATAAGTTCTATGATTAACGCTGTGATTACAGCGTTGAGTATAGCTCTAGGTGTTGGTAGTATATTGTATTTTGCGGTTATTATGGAGGCGATTTAATGATATATATAATTATAGAATCAATCATTTCATCATTTGCCACATTAGGATTTTCGCTATTTTACGATTCACCAAAAAGGTCTTATAAAATAGTTATGGTATCTGGATTTGTAGCGTGGTTTGTTTACAAATATTTAACAATGATTTTAAACAATAAATTTATCGCAGCTCTGTTTGCATCAATTGCCGTAGGAATAATAGGAGAGATAGCTTCAAGAAAAGTTCACATGCCAGTTACAGTTTTTGTAATACCAGGAATAATTTCTTTGGTTCCAGGGGCAGATATGTATTACACAATGTATTACACAATTCAGCAAAATTCTAAACTAGCTTTTTCACATGCGAGAAATGCAATGTTATTTGCCGCCAGTATAGCTCTTGGAATACTTGTAGCATCCTTATCATCTAAGTCGATAAAGCATAATACAATAGAGCATTTACAAACAAATTCGATTTTTAAAATAAAAAACAAAAAAACACTTGACAAAAAATAAAAACCTTGATATTATATAAAAGCACTTTGAGTTAAGTGCTTTTTAAATTACTTAAAAGAAAGTAATGCATGTAAAACGAAAATAAAAAAAGTTTTACAAAACACTTGACAAAATGAAATGATGATAGTAAACTATAATAGTTCACTAAAGTAACATTTCAAGAAAACACATTTTGAAAGAAAAATATTTCGAAAAAGTGTTGACAAAGAAAAGTTAGTATGATATACTAACAAAGTCGTTACGAAAGTGCGAAGAAAGTTGTCACTAAGACAACAAACTATAGAACCTTAATAAATCAAATAAAGTAAATACTTTGAGAGAAGTACAAACCAAACAATAATTCGGTGAGAATAAAAAAAGCAAAAGTCAGCTGAAAAGCTAGATTCAAACAAACATTAAATTGAGAGTTTGATCCTGGCTCAGGACGAACGCTGGCGGCGTGCTTAACACATGCAAGTCGAACGGGATTTAGTAGACAGAAACCTCGGTGGAAGATTACTAATGAGAGTGGCGAACGGGTGAGTAACGCGTGAGCAACCTGCCTATGACAGTGGGATAGCCTCGGGAAACCGGGATTAATACCGCATAAAATCGTAGAAACACATGTTTTAACGGTCAAAGATTTATCGGTCATAGATGGGCTCGCGTCTGATTAGCTAGTTGGTGAGATAACAGCCCACCAAGGCGACGATCAGTAGCCGGTCTGAGAGGATGAACGGCCACATTGGAACTGAGACACGGTCCAAACTCCTACGGGAGGCAGCAGTGGGGAATATTGCACAATGGGGGAAACCCTGATGCAGCGACGCCGCGTGAACGAAGAAGGTATTCGTATCGTAAAGTTCTGTCCTATGGGAAGATAATGACAGTACCATAGAAGAAAGCTCCGGCTAAATACGTGCCAGCAGCCGCGGTAATACGTATGGAGCGAGCGTTGTCCGGAATTATTGGGCGTAAAGGGTACGCAGGCGGTTTAATAAGTCGAATGTTAAAGATCGGGGCTCAACCCCGTAAAGCATTGGAAACTGATAAACTTGAGTAGTGGAGAGGAAAGTGGAATTCCTAGTGTAGTGGTGAAATACGTAGATATTAGGAGGAATACCAGTAGCGAAGGCGACTTTCTGGACACAAACTGACGCTGAGGTACGAAAGCGTGGGGAGCAAACAGGATTAGATACCCTGGTAGTCCACGCCGTAAACGATGAATGCTAGGTGTTGGGGGTCAAACCTCGGTGCCGAAGTTAACACATTAAGCATTCCGCCTGGGGAGTACGCACGCAAGTGTGAAACTCAAAGGAATTGACGGGGACCCGCACAAGCAGCGGAGCATGTGGTTTAATTCGATGCAACGCGAAGAACCTTACCAGGGCTTGACATGTGGGTGAAAGGTATAGAGATATACCCCTCTCTTTATGAGACATCCATACAGGTGGTGCATGGTTGTCGTCAGCTCGTGTCGTGAGATGTTGGGTTAAGTCCCGCAACGAGCGCAACCCCTATACTTAGTTACCAGCGGATAATGCCGGGGACTCTAAGTAGACTGCCGATGACAAATCGGAGGAAGGTGGGGATGACGTCAAATCATCATGCCCTTTATGTCCTGGGCTACACACGTGCTACAATGGTTGGTACAGAGGGAAGCTATATAGTGATATAATGCAAAACTCCAAAGCCAATCCCAGTTCGGATTGTAGGCTGCAACTCGCCTACATGAAGTCGGAGTTGCTAGTAATCGCGGATCAGAATGTCGCGGTGAATGCGTTCCCGGGTCTTGTACACACCGCCCGTCACACCATGGGAGTTGATAATACCCGAAGCCTGTGACCTAATTGAGGAGCAGTCGAAGGTAGGATTGATGACTGGGGTGAAGTCGTAACAAGGTAGCCGTATCGGAAGGTGCGGCTGGATCACCTCCTTTCTAAGGAGTGCTAAACTC